>NZ_JBLKKY010000010.1:0-84790 GCF_059438195.1 Paraconexibacter sp. | reverse complement strand
CGGGGCCGGGCGCCCGGGGCGGGCGGGACCGACATCCACGGCCGCATCGCCGCCGGCGTTCCGGGGCCGGGCGTCCGGGACGGGCGGGACCGACATCCACGGCCGCATCGCCGCCGGCGTTCCGGGGCCGGGCGCCCGGGCGGGCGGGCCGGCGTTCCGGGGCCGGGCGCCCGCCCGGCACCCGACCCCGGTTGCGGCGCCCATCTCGGGGCGCCGGTGCCCACCGGCCCTAGAGCGCGACGACTCCGCGCTTGCGGCTTGCGAGGAAGTAGCGCTCGAAGGCGAGCTTCGCCCAGTGCGCTTGAGGCCCGGAGATGACGCGTGCGGTCGGCTCGTGCCCGTCCGCGTAGCGACCGTGCGCGAGCACGTGGTCGGCCTTGAAGATGATCCCGCCGTTGCCGGCGTCGAGCACGCAGATCGCGGAGAGGTCGGAGAGCGGCATGTCCTTGTGCTCGCCGCCCTTGATGTCGGCGACGATGTTGTGCGCCGCGACCTTCGCCATGGTCTCGCTCATCTGACCGGTCTTCGGGACGCCCGCAGGCACCTCGGTGTCCTCGGGCGGTGCGATCGCCGACGCGACGCCGGAGGAGTAGACGTCCTCGAGGTCGGGATGGCGGAAGCGCTCGTCGATCGGGACGAAGCCCATCGGGTTCGCGAGGCCCTCGGCGTCCTTCACGGCGTCGACGCCGGCGAAGGGAGGCACGAACATCGCGTACTTGTAGGGGAGCCGCTCGCCGTTCGCGAGGACGACCTCGTCCGCGGTCACCGAGTCGAGCGCGGTGTTCGGGAACCCGCGGATGCCGAGCCGGTCGAAGAACTTGGTCACCTGCTCACTCGAGTCGCCGACGCCTCCGAGCCCGAAGTGGCCGAGGTAGGGCTCGGCCGAGACGAAGGTGACCGGCGCGACGTCCTCGAGGCCCGCCTTCTTGATGCGGTGGCGGACGTTGAAGAGGAACTCGTACGACGCGCCGAAGCACGAGCCGCCCTGGGCGGTCCCGATGACGACGGGCCCCGGATCCTCGAGGAAGCGGTCCCACGCCTCGCGCGCCATGACCGCGTGGTCGAGGTTGCAGACCGACTGCGTGTAGCCGCCCTCGGGGCCGAGCCCCGGGATCCGCTCGAAGGCGAGGCGAGGTCCGGTCGCGACGAGGAGCTTGTCGTAGGTGACCTCGCGCCCGCCGTCGGTCGTCACGACATGCCCGGCGGTGTCGATCTTCGCGGCGCCCTCGCCCACGAACTCGATGCCCTTGCGCCCGTAGAGCGGGGCGAGCGGGAACGTGACGTCGTCCTTGTCGCGGATGCCGAACGGCAGCCAGATGAGCGACGGGATGAAGGTGAAGTGGTCGCGGGGATCGAGGACGACGATCTCGTGCTCGTCGTCGAGCGCCTTGCGCATCTCGAGTGCGGCGGTCATCCCGGCGAAGCTCGATCCGAGGACGACGACGCGCTGGCGGCTGGTGGACATGTCGGCTGCTCCTTGAGTGGTGTCGCGGCGGGTGCCGAAGGGCGGAGACACAGCGTCGCGCGTCGCGGTCGCTGCGCCATCGGTACTGAGCCGACGTCCCCGCGGGGGACTACGGAGGGCGGCCGCGGAGCCTCCACGACCGCCCTGACGAGGCGTCAGGCGGTGAGCTCCGCCTTGCGCTTGCGCAGCTCCGCGGACATCTCGCGGATCGCCTCGGGCGTGCGCTGAGCGCGGATCGCGCGGCGTCCCATCTCGATCCGGGCGTCCTCGGTCGCGCGCTCGAGCGAGGACTGGAACTCGCCGAGCTCGTCGCCGGCCCGCGAGCGGGCGTCGTGCATCGCGGACCGCAGGCGCTCCGTCGCGCGGTCGAGCTGCTCACGGAGATCGTGCGTCGCCTGCTCCCTCGCGTGATCGATCTCGTCGAGCGCGCGCTGGAGGTGGTCGATCGTGCCGGCGTCCCCGGTCGTGCGGGTCGCCGGGGTCTTCTGCGGGCTGGCCATCGTGGGGCTCCTCTGGGGTGGGGTCAGCTGGGCGTGACGAACGGGTCCGAGGCCGACGCGTCGTAGAGCGCCTCGAAGCGCTCGGCGTGCGCGCGGTAGACGACCTCTCGCTTCACCTTGAGCGTCGGCGTGAGCTCTCCGGCGTCGCCGGTGAACGCGCGCCCGAGGACGGCGAAGCGCTTGATCTGCTCGATCGGCGCGAAGCGCGCGTTCGTCCGCGCGACCTCGGCGGCGAGGACGGCGAGGACGCGCTCGTCGGCGGCGAGCGTCGCGAGGTCGGCCTCGGGCACGCCGGCGGCGCGCGCGAGCGCGGGCGCCTCGTCGGGCTCGAGCGCGAGAAGCGCCACGAGGTACGGGCGGCGGTCGCCGAAGACGACGGCCTCGCCGATGTAGCGCGACTCGCGCAGAGCGGCCTCGATGACGAGCGGCGCGATGTTCTTTCCGCTCGAGGTGATGATGAGCTCCTTCTTGCGGCCGGTGATCCGCAGGTACCCGTCCGCGTCGATCTCACCGACGTCGCCGGTGCGCAGCCAGCCCTCGTCGAGCGTCGCCTCGGTGGCCTCGGGGTTGTCGAGGTACCCGGAGAAGACGCACGGGCCGTGCAGGAGGATCTCGCCGTCGGCGGCGATCCGCACCTCCATGCCGCGAAGTGGCCTGCCGACGGTGCCGACCCGCATCTCGTCCGGGACGTTGAGCGTCGCGGCGGCGCAGGTCTCCGTCAGCCCGTAGCCCTCGAGGACCGGGATCCCGCAGGCGCCGAAGAAGTCGATGACGTCCGGGGCGATCGGCGAGGCGCCGGTGAGCGCGAGCTCGAGACGATCGCCGAAGAGCGCGCGGATCTTCCGCAGCACCATGCGGTCGGCGATCGCGTGCCGCACGCGCAGCGACGCCGACGGCGACTCGGCGTCGCGCATCCGCGCGCCGGTCGTGATCGCGGACCGCGCGACGCGGGCGCGGAGCCCGCCGCCCTCGCCGAGGCGGTCGAGCGCCTGCGCGTGGATCTTCTCGAAGAGCCGGGGCACCGACGGCAGGTGGGTCGGGTTCGCCGCCCGCACGTCGTCGAGCAGGAGCGCCGGGTCACCCCTCCAGTAGGCGATCGTCGCCCCCACGTCGAGCGCGACCATCTGCGCCACGCGTGCGAGGGAGTGGGCGAGCGGGAGGAACATGAACATGACCATGGGCTCGGCGAGCGCGAGGCGCTCCTCATACATCCGCACCGCGGAGAGAACGGCGCGATGCGTGAGGACGCAGCCCTTCGGCGGCCCGGTCGTGCCCGAGGTGTAGATGATCGTCGCGACGTCGTCGGCGGCGATCTCGTCCTGCGCCCGGTGGACGCGCTCACGCTCCGTCACGCCGGCGATGCCGCGCAGCTCGTCGAGCGTGACGACGCCGGGGACGTCCGCGCCCTCGACGACGACGACGTCCTCGAGGAGCGGGCACTGGCTGCGGATCCCCGCGACGAGCTCGGCGTGGCGGCGCGAGCCGCAGACGACCATGCGCGAGCCGGAGTGCTTGAGGATGTACGCGCACTCCTCCGGCGAGCTCGACGCGTAGACCGGGACGACCGCCGCCCCCGCGCTGAGCACGGCGCAGTCGACGAGCGTCCACTCCGGCGAGGTGTCGGCGAAGATCGCGACCCGGTCGCCGGCGTCGATGCCCGCGACGAGGAGGCCCGCGGCGGTCTGCCGGACGAGCTCGCCGAACTCGCCGTAGGTCCAGCTCAGGCTCTTCCCGTCGCGCTCGACGCTCATCGCGACCCCGCTGTGCTCGGCGGTCGTGTCGAGCACCATGCGCCCGAGCGTCGGGGCGCCGACCGATCGCGTGCGCAGGGACGGGGGTGCGGTGACGGTCCTCATGGCTCAGCCCTCCGGGGCGTCGATGACGGCGAGCTGCCGACGCAGGGCGCGGTGCTCCTCGGCGAAGCTGCCGATCGCACGGCGCAGCGCGCGCGGGACCTCCCCGTCGGGGTAGTCCTCCTGACGGTCACGGAGCTCCGCGAGGACCTCCGCGACGCGAGCGGCCCGCAGCGAGACGCGGGCCGGGTCGTTCTCCTCCCCCACGCGAGCCATCAGGCGGCCGCAGGGGTCGTGGGGGTGCCGAGCAGCGTCGCGACCTCGTCGGCGAACGCGGCGACAGCGTTCCAGTCGGTGTACTCGTGATCGCGCGAGGTGTCGATCGACCCGCCGTGGCGGCGGGCGACGGCGCGCATGAGGAAGCGGGTGAAGACGTCGTACTCCCGGTAGCGGAGCGCTCCGGCGACGCTCGCCGTCCGGTCCGGCATCCATCCGGTCTCCTCGAGGACGTCGTCGACGTACCCGCGTACGATCTCCCGCGACTCGGCGTCGTCGTCGGCCGCCATGAGGGACACGCTGAAGAGGGCGGAGGGTCCCGAGGCGATGGCCCAGCGGTTCTGCTTCACCCACTCGTGGACGGCGTCCTGATGGTGCCCGACGTGGACCGAGGCGCCCACGACGACGGCGTCGTAGGCGCTCGGATCGGTGGACGGGTCGGCGCCGACGTCGGCGAGGTCGGCCTCGAGGCCGCACTCGCGGAGCCGGTCGGCGATGCGGTGCGCGATCTTCGCGGTCTGGCCGTGGGTCGTCGCGAAGGCGAGCAGGACGGAGGGCATGGGGCGCACGATCTCGTGCCGCGACCGGCGCGGCATCGGTGCAGCACCGCCGTCGCATCCGTGGAGACCACTGAGCCGCGGCGCTCACGGGTCCTCGGTCGTCTCCTCCGCGTGCTCCGCCGCCTTGCGCCGGTGCTCGCCGGCGTCGGGCCGCTCCTCGTAGAGCGCCTCGAGGCGCGCGATGATCTCGTCGGCCTCGCCGGTGACGCGCGTCCCGTCGTCGAGGACGAGGACGGGGATCTCGTCGGTGTCCACCGCCGCGCGCATCTCGGCGCGGTCGTCGCCGTCGGCGGCGACCTGCCGCGCGACGAAGGGGACGCCCAGCTCGGTGAGCCGCTGGCGGACGGCGTGGGAGTACGGGCACCACTCGGCCTGGTAGAGCTCGATCATGCCCGTGCTGTACCCGCGCACCGCGTCGCGATGCGCGGACCGGCGGCTCAGCTCAGCGCAGGCCGACGCGGGAGGCGAGCGCGGCCTTCGGGAGCGCCCCGACGATGCGGTCGGACTCGTGCCCGCTTCGGACGACGACGATCGTCGGCACCGACTGGACCCCGAAGCGCTGCGCGAGCACGGGCTCCGCGTCGATGTCGACCTTCACGATCTTCACGGCGCCGGCGTGCTCGGCGGCGATCTGCTCGAGGACGGGCGCGACCATGCGACAGGGGCCGCACCAGCTCGCGTGGAAGTCGACGAGCACGGGCACCGACGCGGCGACCTCGGCGTCGAAGCCGCCCGTCGTGGCGTCGACGAGCCAGGGGAGCTTCGCGTGGCAGCGCCCGCACGCCGGCGTGCCGGAGGGCGTGGGGTTGAGCCGGTTGCGCTGACCGCACGACGGGCACGTCGTGATCGGCGCCGACGGGCGCGCGGCGCGCGCGTGCGTGCTCACGAGGCCACCTCGTCCGCGGACTCGCCGAGGTGCCGGACGAGGTCGCTGTCGGCGAGGACCCCGAGCGCGGGGCCGTCCTCCGTGTCGGTGACGAGGACGTGGCTCACCTTCGCGCCGATGCAGACGTCGATCGCCTCGCGGAGCGTCGCGCCCGGCCGGATCGTCGCGGGCGCCTCGGTGACGGCGTCGCGCGCCCGGGCCCCGGCCCACTCGCCGAGATGGCTGTGGAGCATGCCGCGCGCGGTGATCCAGCCGAGCGGCTTCTCGTCGACGACGAGGACCGCGTGGACGTCGTGGGTGGCCATCGCGCGCGCGGCGAGGGAGAGCGGCGCGTCGGCGGGCAGCGTGACGACGCCCGCGCGCATCACCTCGCGGACGGGGCGGTCGAGACGCTGCGCGGATTTCATCGGGACGGTCGAGAGCATGTGGGCGGGTCTCCTCGGAGGGTGTTCGCGGGCAGCATCGTCGACCGCGCGTCGCCCGCCATCCGGTCGCTGCCCGGCGGCGTGTCCGTAGGAGTCCGCAGCCTCGACGGACGGCCGCGCTCACTTCGCGTTCGCCGGCTCCTTCGGCTGCAGGAACGGCTCGCGTCCCTCGGGCTGTCCCGCCTCGATCTCGCGGCCGCGCTCGACCTCGGCGTCGAACTCGGCGCCGAGGAGGATCGCGAGGTTCGAGACCCACAGCCAGACGAGGAACACGACGGCGCCGCCGAGCGCCCCGTAGGTCTTGTTGTAGGACCCGAAGTTCGCGACGTAGAACGCGAACCCCGCGGAGGCGATGATGAGGACGACGACGCCGACGGCCGCGCCGGGGGTGAGCCAGCGCCACCCGGGATGCCGGACGTTGGGCGCCGCCCAGTAGAGGAGCGCGAACATCGCGACGACGACGGCGAGGATGACCGGCCACTTGGCGATGCCCCACACGGTGACGGCCGTCGACCCGAGGCCCATGATGTCGCCGACCTGCTCGGCGAGCGGCCCGGTGACCGCGACCCCGATCGCGACGGCGACGAGCATGAGGAGAAGGGCGACGGTCGTGAGGACCCGGGTCCCGAGCGTCCGCCACAGCGGCCGCCCCTCCTCCACCTCGTACATCGCGTTGGAGGCGCGCATGAACGCCGCGACGTAGCCGGACGCCGACCAGAGCGCGGTCGCGAGGGCGGCGACGAAGAGGACTCCGGCGGTGCCCTGGCTGCCCTGGAGGTTCCCCACGGCGTCGACGAGGATCTCGCGCGCCGGGCCGGGCGCGAGCTCGGTGATGTTGTCGATGAGGGTCTCCGTCGCGGAGGTGCCGAGGAGCCCCACGATCGAGACCATCGCGAGGATGGCGGGGAAGATCGAGAGGATGCCGTAGTAGGTGAGCGCCGCCGCCCAGTCGGTGATCCCGTCCTCGCGGGCCTCGCTCCACGTGCGCTTCAGGATGGCCTTCCACGAGCGTCCCGCGAGGTCCGTCGGCTTGCGGGGGAGGCGGGAGTGATGCGTTCCGCGTGCCATGCCCGCCCCCCGTCAGCCGCGTCTCGCGATGCGCCAGACGACGAAGCCGGCGACGACGAGCCCGGCGACGACGAGGACGGGGGGGCCGCCGGCCTTCGACGCCGCCTCGTCGACGCGCGTCTTCGCCTCGTCGACGCGTGCCTTCGCGTGCGCCTTCACGTCGGCCTTCTCGGCGAGGGCGGCGACCGTGTCGCCCAGCTCCTCGCGCGTGTGCTCGATGTCGTCCCGGATGTCGTGCGGGGACCGCGCGCCCTGGCCGCTCACGACGCGCTCCGCGCTCGCTGCGCGCTGCTCTTCGCCCATCGGACGTCCTCCTTCGTGCTGTCGATCGCCTGCTCGGGCACGAGCGGCGCCGCCTTCTCGACGCGGCCCTTGCCGACGAGCGCGAGGACCCCCGCGACGAGCGCGTAGACGCCGCCCACGATGAGCGCGCCGAGCCACGCGTCGAGGAACGTCGCGAGGCCGAGGATCGCGGCGGCGGTGAGCGCGCCGAGCGCGAAGAGCCCGAAGAGGCTCGCGCCGCCGAACATCCCGGCGCCGATCCCCGCGCGCTTGCCCTTCTCGGTGAGCTCGGCCTGCGCGAGCTCGATCTCCTTGCGGACGAGGTCGCTCGTCTGACGGCTCAGATCCTTGGTGAGGTCGCCGATCGAGCGCTCGTCCGGCGCGCCGTTGCCGGTCGCCATCTCGCTGCTCCTTTCTCGCGGTCGGCCCGGCGGTGCCCGGAGTCCGCGGACCCGATGCGCGGCGTCGCGTCCGCTGGCGCGCCGGCGTCAGCTCGAGGTCGCGCCGTCGCGGCCCGTGGCGGCCTCGAGGACGCGCATCGCGTCGACGGAGATCTTCACGCCCTTGCCGACGCAGAACACCGCCACGAGCAGCAGGACCGACGCGATGAGGAGGCTGAGGAGCGACATGAGCCCGGCCGCGACGACGCCGAGGAGGCCGCGGATGAACCAGCCGCGGGCCGCCCGGCGGAGCACGATCGCCTCCGCCTCGGCCTCGCGGCGGCGCTGCTCGTCTCGTGTCCCCCGGCGGCGGGCCATCGCGGGGAGTCTGCCACCGCCGCGGAGCGGGCGGGCGTCAGGCGGCGGCGAGCCCGAGCGGGACGTCGGGGACGATCTCCCCGGTCCAGTCGAAGCGTCGCAGCTCGACGGCGCGGTCTCCGCGGCGCGCCTCGACGACGATGCCCCAGGTGCGCTCGTGGACGAGGACGACGGCCCCCGGATGCCGGTGCCGGAGGTCGAGGATGTCCCGCGCCTGCTGATGAGTGAGCTCCCGCTCCACGAGATGCTCATCGGCACCTGCGCGCCGGTCCTGGAGAGCCGGCCGCCCGAACCGGGGGATCAGCCGACGGTGCGGGCGAGGAGCCCCTGGAAGGACGCGGTCGCCTCCCGCAGCTGCGGCGAGTCGCCGCGCTCGACGAACTCGAGCACGAGCCCCTGGATGCTCGCGAGGATGAGGATCTCGGTCGCCTCTCGCGGATCCTCGAGCTCCCGGCCGCTCTCCAACGCGGCGTCGAGCCGCGCGGCGATCCGGCGCCGGAGGCCGTCGGTGAAGTGGCTGGCCGCCCGCGCGAGCGCCGGGTTCGTCGCCGCCTCGGCCCGGATCCCGAGCCACGCGACCACGAGCGCCGGGTCGTTCGTCATCCCCTTCCACATCGTCTCGAACCCCGTGACGGCGATGTCGCCGGGCTCGTCGAGGCCCACGACCGACTCGTCGATCTGCCGCAGGAGGCGGCGACCGAGATGGAGGACGACGTGCTCGAAGAGCCCCTCGCGCGAGCTGAAGTAGTAGAGGACGGCGCGCTTCGGGAGGTCCGCCTCGTCGGCGACCCGCTGGAGCGAGGTCCCGGCGTAGCCGTCGCGGGCGAGGCAGCGCAGCGCGGCGTCGACGATCTCGGCCGCGCGCCGCTCGCCCTTCCGCGTGAGACCCCCGTCGGCCCGCATGGGGCGCAGCGTACCGACCGCTGGACAAGAACGCACCGATCGGTACATTTCTTCTCGTGACCAGCGTACGCCCGGTTCCGCTCGACGTCCGGCACCCCGCACCGGGGATCGCGCGGTTCACCGTGCCCCTCCTCTTCCCCTCGCCCGACCACCTCCACGTCCACGTCCTCGACACGCCCGAGGGGCCGCTCGTCGTCGACACGGGCTGCGTCGGCTCGGAGGAGGGCCTCGACGCGGGCCTCGACGCGCTCGGCGTCGAGTCGCCGCAGGTCCTCATCACGCACGCGCACATCGACCACTGGGGCCTCGCGACGCGCATCACGGACCGCATCCTCGCCCACGACGGGATCGAGGAGGCGCTGGCGCTCGCCTCGGGCGCGCGGGCGCCCCGCGTCCGCTATCCCGGGCTTCCCGATCCCGACGTGATGCACGAGGCGTTCCGGTCGTACTCGAGCCTCCACGAGGGCGTGCCGCGTGTCTCCGCGCTGCACGACGGCGACCGCATCGGGGAGTGGGTCGTCCTCCACACGCCCGGCCACGACTCCGTCCACATCTCGCTCCTGCGCGAACGCGACGGGGTGCTCCTCTGCGGCGACCTCCTCCTCCCCGGCTTCACCCCGAACATCCAGCCGCACTGGGACGAGGACGCCGACAGCCTCGACGACTTCCTGCGCTCGCTCGACCGCATCGCCGAGCTGCCGATCTCCGCCGTCCTCCCCGCGCACGGCGAGCCCTACGCGGACGCCGCGGGCCGCGCGCGCGAGCTGCGCGAGCACCACGCCCGGCGCCTCGAGCGCCTGCTCGCCGCGCTCGAGCACGGGCCGCAGGACACGGCCGCGCTGCGCGACGCGGCGTTCGGCGAGCATCACGCCTCGGCGGCCGACCGGCTGCTCGCCGCGCTCGAGACCCACGCGCACCTCGACCACCTCCGGCGCCGCGCCGAGGTGAGCCTCACGCCCGACGAGCGCTGGGCGCTCGCCGCCTGAGCGCGGCCGAGAGCCGGCGGGTCCGCGTCAGCCGGCGACGAGGCGCTCGCGGAGGTCGACGAGGTCCGCCTCGTCGAATCCGTGGGCGTCGAGCCACTCGAAGGGACCGCCGTGGACGTCGTCGAGCAGCTCGAAGACGCGCTCCATGGTGCCCGGGCGGGGGGCGTGGATCTGCGCGTCGTCGACGCGGATCTCGGCGGCGTACGTCGGAGAGGCGGCGAGCCGGGCGACGATCGCCTCGATGTTGCTCGCCGTCGCGATGTAGTCGGCGGCGATCGCCTCGCGCTCGACGCCCGCGACGGCGAGCGCGAGGGCGACGACGACGCCGGTGCGGTCCTTGCCGGCGGCGCAGTGGACGAGGGTCGCCCCCTCGGTCCGCGCGATCGTGCGCAGGGCGCCGACGATCGAGTCGGGGCGGCGCTCGAGGTACCCGAGGTAGGCGCGCACGGTCGGCGTCTCGTCGGGGAGGTCGGCGCCGTGGCCGTCGCCCCACGGGATGACGGTCGTGAGATCGAGGTCGGTCCCGCCCCCCGTCTCGGGGTAGAGGGAGCGGTGCTCGATCCGCACCCGGGGCTCGTGCTCGAGCGGCCCGGGCCCCTCCGAGCGCAGCTCGAAGCCGGTCCGCAGGTCGACGACCGAGCGGACGCCGATGCGGTCGACGAGCGTCTCGACGTCGGCCGGCGTGAGGTCCTGGAGGTTGTCGGAGCGCACGAGGACGCCGGGCGCGACGTGTCCACCGGCGACGAGAGGCAGGCCGCCGACGTCCCGGGCGTTCACTGCGCCGTCGAGGTGGATCGTCGTCGTCGGGCGGATGGAGCGCACGCACCCAGGGTAGTCGCTGGCCGTCGCCGGCCCGTGAAGACCCCGTGGCCCGCCGACAGAACGGCGACAGCGCATGCACTTGCGCATCCTCTGCGCCGTGGGCGATGATCGCGGGCATGCGCACGACGCTCCTCGCCCTCGCCGCCTCGGCCGCCGCCCTCCTCGTCGCCGCCCCGGCCGCGACGGCCACGATCGTGCCGGGACAGGGCATGGCCGGCGCGGCGCTCGGGATGTCGAAGGACGAGGTGCGCGACGTCCTCGGCAGCCCGACGGAGTCCCGGACGAAGCGCGACGACTTCGGCCGCGTCACCCGCTGGTACTTCAAGGGACCCAAGATCCACGTCCTCTTCCGCGCCGGCGAGGACGGGATGCAGGCGACCTCGTTCCTCACCCGGCGCGGCGTGACCCGCACCGAGGAGGGCAGCGGCGTCGGGACCTCGTCCTCGGCCCTGCGACGCCGCCACGAGGGGATCGTCTGCGAGCGCTACCCGGGCGTCGACCGCCGGTCGTGCCACCTCGGGGACTTCCTCCCCGGTGAGACGGTCACCGACTTCCGCCTCGGCCGCAGCGGCCGCGTCGGCAGCGTCGTCATCGGCTACGTCATCGACTGACGCTCCCGCCCGCCGAACCGGATTCCTGGTGCGCCATGACGCCCACGGAATCCGGTTCGACCGCTCGCGGGACCGCTCAGCCGACGATGCAGCGGTAGCTCGCCGTCGCCGCGACCGCCTGCGAGGCGACTGCGCCGTCCTCGGCGACCGTGACGTACTCCGTCGACTCCGGCAGGTCGGGGAGCGGATCGGGCAGGTTGAGGCCGGCCTGCACGGAGACGTCCGAGGCCATCTCGCCGGCCCCGAGGTTCACGTTGTCGAGCGTCCGCGCGAAGGCGAGCTCGCTCGCCGACGGGAGGTGACGGCCCGCCTGACCGCACACCGCCGACGCCGTCGCCCAGTCGGCCGCGTCACGCGGCGTCGTCTCGATGCACGCGTCGCCCGCCTGCGTCGTCCCCTCCGGGCACGAGCCGCCGCCCTGCTGGCCGGCGGCGATGATCTGCGCCGCCGTGAGGCCGCCGACCTTCTTCGCGTCGGCGCTCGCCTCGGCGATGATCTCGGAGGCCTGCTTGTTGTCGAGGCGGTCGGCGTTGAGCCCGATGGCGATC
The DNA here is from genome assembly GCF_059438195.1 of Paraconexibacter sp. Classification (NCBI taxonomy): domain Bacteria; kingdom Bacillati; phylum Actinomycetota; class Thermoleophilia; order Solirubrobacterales; family Paraconexibacteraceae; genus Paraconexibacter; species Paraconexibacter sp. The sequence continues at coordinate 72,907 of NZ_JBLKKY010000010.1, read as the reverse complement.
GCGGTCGCGTTGGTGATGAAGGGCGCCGCGTTCGGCTTGGGCGTGAGGAGGCTGTTCCCGGCCTGGATGATGCCTCCGATCGGGCCGGTGTCGAACACGAAGTCGAACGCCTTGCCGCCCGAGAGGTTGTTGACGCGGATGCACGGCGTCGAGACGTCGGGATCGAAGATGTTCGGCTGCAGCGACGAGCGGCAGCCGTAGATCGCTCCGCCGCCGGCGCCCTTGTTCGACTGGCGCGTCCCGTAGGTGCCGCGCGCCGTCTCGGCGATGATCTCGGTCTCCTTCTTGGCCTCGACGCTCTGCCCGCCGCTCGGATTGCGCTCACCGAGCTCGATCGGCGCCGCGAAAGCGACCGCCGGCACCGTGGCGAGCGCGATCCCGGCGGCGACCGCGGTTGTCCGTGATGACGTGAAGATCTTCATATACCGATCGCAACTACCGTCACGACCGAGGGTTGCGGTGCCGCGCCCGGTTCCGGAGCGGCATCCGGGCTTCGGAACCGGGACGGACGGGGCCCCGGCCGCCACCGGGGTCCCCTCCGTCCTGGACGCACAACGTCGCAGACGATCCCCGTCCAGCTCGATCGGCCCTGGGGGGAGAACAGCCTGTCCGTTCGGGAGAGAACGGATCGCGACTGCGCCATGGCTGTCGCGCACGCGCCGGCCGCGCGCGTCAAGATCGGCCCATGAGCGTCGTCAAGATCAACGCGATCGAGGTCGCGCCGGGCATGGGCCCGGCGCTCGAGGAGCGCTTCGCGAAGCGCGCGACCGAGGTCGAATCCATGCCGGGCTTCGAGAGCTTCGAGCTGCTGCGCCCCGTCGAGGGCGAGGACCGGTACTTCGTCTACACGCGCTGGGAGAGCGAGGAGGCGTTCCGCGCCTGGGTCGAGAGCCCTCAGTTCACGCGCGGGCACGCGCAGGCCGCGCAGAGCTCCGGAGGCCCGGTCGCCACCGGCTCGAGCCTCCTCGCGTTCGAGGTCGTCGAGCGCACCGAGCACACGCCGGCGGACTGATCGCGCGAGCGCTCGCGCGCCACTTGCAATCGCGATTCGCGACGCGTTAGGTTCGGTCCAAGCGCGACCGGGGACGGAGAGGGCGCAGGACCTGAGGGCGAGGCCGCCCTCGGGGTATCCCGCCGTCCCCGGCCTGCGCCTCCATGCGCCGCCCGCGCCGTCGGGACCCGTCAGTCCCGGTCGTCGAGCCAGCGGGCGCGCTCGAGCGCGTCGGCGATCGCGATGCCTGCGATCTCCGAGCCCTTCGCGGTGAGGTGGATCCCGTCGTCGGCGCGGACCTTCACGACCTCGCCGCGGTAGGCGATCTTCTCGCGGTAGGCGCCGTCGGGCGTGAAGAGGGCGTGGAGGTCGAGGACGCGGACGTTCTCGCGCTCGGCGGCCGCCGCGCCGACGGCGGTGTTGATCGCCCGCGTGAAGCGCGCGCGTCGCGGGTCCCGGGGGATGGGCAGCGTGAGCCACAGCACGCGTCCTCGTCCCTCGCGGGCGTAGATCGTCATGAGCCCCCGGACGCGGCGGGCGTACTCGGCGGCCCACGGCGCGTCGCAGCAGCGGATGCCGTCCTCCCCGCCCGGGAACGCGTAGCCGTCGTTCGCACCGACCGTCACGACCGTGACGTCCGGCCGGTGCTCCTTCACCTGGCGACGGGCGAGCGTCGCCCACCTGCTGCGACCGGGGGTCGAGATCCCGCGGCCGGGGTGCGAGTCGCTGCGGACCCGCCCCGCCGACCCCAGGATGTCGGCGAGCACGCCGTCGAAGCCCTGGCTCGTCGAGTCCCCCGTGACGAGGACGAGCGGCCCGCGGCGACGCGGCCGCAGCCGCGAGGAGCCGACCGCGACGTACTCGGCGAGACGGTGGTCGGCGATCTCGATCGCGACGCGGAGCTGGCCGTCGCGGCGGACGCGGAAGCGCTTCGTCATCCCGCGGCTCGTCGGGGGCACATCGACGAGGCGGCAGCGGCGCCGGGTGTTCACGCGCGCCCCGCTCACGCACAGCTGCACCGGCGTGCCGAGCCGCCAGCGGTCGACGAGCCGGACGCTGACGACCTCGCCGCGGCGCGCGCGTCGAGGGACGTGGATGGCGACCCGGTTCGCGCACGACGGCGTGCGGATGTCGAACTCGTGGAACGTCGGCTCGGGCTCGCCGGGGGCGGTGGCCGCCGCGGCGAAGCGCCGGACGACGCGATCGCATCTCCAGGTCTCGGCGGCGGACTGGACCGCGATGCCGCGCCGGTCGGCGGAGACCGTGCCCAGCTGGCGGGGACGCCCCCCCTCGATCTCCGCGAATGCGACGACCGAGCCCTGCACACCGGAGAAGAACATGTCGAGCTGGCCCGCGTTCTCCTGCGAGACGGCGAAGGTCCGCCCCTCGAAGGGCAGCTGGGCGCTGGCCGCGGGCGGCCCGGCCAGGACGGCCGCGACGAGGGCCGCGACGGCGAAGACGAGTCGACGACGCACCGACGCGACGCTAACGGGCGTCGACGCGGCGCGTCGCAGTCGGAGGTGACCATGACGCGATCGGAGGTTCGGCCACCGCGCAGACGAAAGCTCCCGCTCGAGGCTCGGGGGTGGCACCATTGAGCGCGATGCCGTCGTACGTCAGCCTCGTGTCCGGCGCCGTCGGGCTGAGCCTGGTCCTCGCGGTCCTCGCCCCGGCCCCGCGCATCGCGCTCCACCGCGCGGCCGCCGCCTGCCGGCTGCTCATGCTCGGCGGGATCGCCGCGCTCGTCGTCGCAGCCGCGATGCCGGCCTTCGACGTCTGGTACCCCGCGATCGCGGTCTCGGGAGCGGCGCTCGTCCTGTGGTTCACGATGTTCTGGCTCGCGCGGCAGCCCGCGCTGTGGGAGTCGAGCACGCGCGAGGAGGCGGACCGCAGCGACGGCGACGACGACTCCGACGGCGGAGGCGGAGGCGGCCCGCCGCACGACCCCCGACCCGACCCGGACCGCGGCTCCGGGCCGTCGGAGCCGCTCCTCGACTGGGACGCGTTCGACCGCGAGCGCCGAGGCTGGGAGCGCGACCGCACGCCGGTCGGCGCCTGACGGCCCCGCGCTCAGCGCATGAGCCGGCGCTCGAGCGTGAGCCCGGCGGCGGACAGGAGCAGCAGCGTGCCCGCGCCGAGCGCGCCGATCGCCAGCGCCGGCGAGAGCGTGTAGAACGCCGGATCGAACCCGGTCACCGCCCCGATCTCCTGGGACAGGCTGCCGTCGAGCCCGATCGTCGACCCGAGCCCGGCCTGCGCCCAGCGCGAGATCGTGAGGTTCGCGAGCGCCTGCATCGGCTCGAACATCGACGCGTACGGGATCACCGCGCCGGCGAGCAGGAGCTGCGGGATGAGCAGGAGCGGCACCGAGCTCGTCGCCTGGTCCGTCGTGCGGACCGCGGCCGACAGCCAGAGCCCCGTCGCCGTCGCCGCCCACGCGCACACGACGCAGACGAGGTAGACCTGGACGTCCGTCGCGACGCCCTGCCCCAGGGGCTGGAGCGCGAGCACAGCGAAGACGAGGAGCGCGACCTGGAGCGCGACGAGCGGGAAGAGGACCGCGCACTTCGCGACGAGGTAGGCGTCGAGCCGCACGCCGACCGCCGTCTCGCGCTCGACGATCGCCCGCTCCCGCACGATCTCGCGGCAGCCCGCGATGATCCCGAGCCAGATGCTCCCGGTGAGGAGCAGGAAGCAGAGCATGACGGCGTAGTAGTCGCCGAGCGTGGCGTCGTCGATGATCCCGGGAGGGAGCGCGAGCCCGATGCCGATCCCGATGATCGGGGCCTGGCCGATGAGGATCGCGAGGAGCCTCCGGTCGCGGAGCATGCAGAGGCGGTAGCGCGACGCGAGTGCCTTCGCCTGCGCGCCGAGGGGCGGGATCGCGACCTCGCGGTCGCGCCGGGCACGCGGCGGGGCGACGGGCGCGGGGACGGCGGCCGCCGGCTCGGCGTCCTCGTCGTCGGCGACGAAGCCGAGCGCCTCGTAGACCTCGTCGTAGCTGGAGACCGCGAAGCGCGTGAGCATCTCCTGCGGCGACCCGACGAAGCGCAGCTCGCCGCCCGGCGCCAGCACCGCGACCGTGTCGCAGAGGCCGAGGCTGCTCGTCGCGTGCGTGGCGACCATGACGCCGCGGCCCTCGTCGGCGAGCCGGCGCAGCAGCCGCATCATCCGCGCCTCGAGGACGACGTCGAGGCCGGTCGCCGGCTCGTCGAGGAGGAGGACGGGTGGGCGGCCGACGAGCTCGGCGCCGCACGAGACGCGCCGTCGCTGACCGTCGGAGAGGTCCGCGATCCGCGTGTCGGCGCGGTCGACCATGTGGAGCTCCTCGAGCACCTCGTCGGCGCGAGCGTCGAGCTCGCGAGCGTCGCGGACCGACGGGAGGCGCAGCTCCGCGGCGTACCTCAGCGCCTCTCGCACGGTGAGCTCGGGGTGCAGGAGCGTCCCGAACGGCACGTAGCCGACGTCGATCGATCGCAGCCGGACCGGCTCGCCGCCGAGGGCGACCGTCCCCTCCACCGGCTCGATGACGCCGGCGAGCGCCCGGAGGAGCGTCGACTTCCCGGAGCCGCTCGGCCCGATGACCCCGACGAGCTTGCCGACCGGGACGTCGATGCTCGCGCGCTGGAGGATGACCTGGCCGCCGGCGACGACCGTCACGTCGCGCGCCTCGAGCCCCTCCGCCGCGACGGCGACCTGCTCCCTCTCCTCGAGCACGCGCATAGCCTCGCGCATCCGCGGCCCGCGCGTCGCGATCCCCCTTCCGCCGCCCCGAGTGAAGTTGACGCCTGCGTCACCTTTGCGCCGCCGGCCGTGCTCGTCCGCTACCTTCACACGATGTCGAACGCTCGTGACCTCCGCGTCGTCATCATCGGCGCGGGCTTCGGGGGGATCGGCGCCGCGGTCGAGCTGCGGCGTCACGGGATCCGCGACGTGACGATCCTCGATCGCGCCTCCGCGATCGGCGGCACGTGGCACCACAACACCTACCCCGGGGCGGCCTGCGACGTCCCGAGCCACCTCTACTCGTACTCGTGGGCGACGCGGCGCGACTGGTCGCGCCTCTGCTCCCCGCAGCCGGAGATCCTCGAGTACCTGCACGGCGTCGCGCGGGAGCGCGGCATCGACGAGCTCTTCGTCGGTGACACGGAGGTCGAGTCGTGCCGGTGGGACGACGAGACGCGCTCGTGGACCGTCTCGAGCGGCGACGGCCGCGTCTGGGAGGCCGACGCGATCATCATCGCGACCGGCCAGCTCCACCGCGCCTCGTACCCGCGGCTCGAGGGCCTCGACGACTTCGCCGGGCACAGCTTCCACTCCGCCGAGTGGGATCACGACTACGACCTCCGCGGCAAGCGCGTCGCCGTCGTCGGGACGGGCGCGAGCGCCGTCCAGTTCGTCCCGGAGATCGCGAAGGAGGTCGCGCACCTCGACGTCTACCAGCGCTCGGGCAACTGGTTCATGCCCCGCAAGAACCGCGCCTATCCCGCGCCGGTGAAGTGGGCGCTCGAGCACGTGCCCGGCCTCCAGGCGTTCCGGCGCCGGTTCGTCTACCACTACGGCGAGTTCCTCACGCGGATGATCCGCCACCCGAAGACGTGGGGCCGCCTCGGCCGCATCCGCTCCGAGCTCTTCATGCGCTGGCAGCTCCGCGACCCCGAGCTGCGCCGCAAGGTGTGGCCGGACTACACCTTCGGCTGCAAGCGCGTGCTCTTCAGCTCGCACTGGCTGCCCGCGCTCCAGCGTCCGAACGTGTCGCTCCACACCGAGCGCGTCGCCCGTCTCGTCCCCGAGGGCGTCGAGACCTCCGACGGCGTCGTCCACCCCGCCGACTGCCTCATCTGGGGCACCGGCTTCAAGACGACCGACTTCATGTTCCCCATGGAGGTGACGGGCCGGGACGGGCTGTCCCTGCGCGACGCGTGGGCCGAGGGCCCGCACGCCCACCTCGGCATGACGGTCCCGGGCTTCCCGTCGCTGTTCGTCATGTACGGGCCGAACACGAACACCTCGGGCGGCTCGATCATCGTCTACCTCGAGGCGCAGGCCCGCTACATCCGCGCCGCCCTCCAGGAGGTGCGCGACCGTGACGCCGCCGCGATCGAGGTCCGGCCCGAGGTCGAGGCCGCGAGCGACCGGGCGGTGCAGGCGCGGTTCCCCGGGACGGCGTGGACCCAGTGCGACTCGTGGTACCGCGACGCGTCGGGGCGCATCGTCACGAACTGGCCGGGCTACATGGTCGAGTACGAGGAGCTCACCCGCGAGCTCGCCCCCGAGGAGTACGTCTTCCATCCGCTGCCCGACCGGGAGCCGGCCGCGGCGTAGGACGACCGGCGACACTCGGGGCGGCGCGTCCCGTCACGCCCGCGACGCAGCGCCGTCGCGCCGCGGCGGGAACGCGAGGGAGATGCGCGCACCGCCGAGCGGCGACTCCCCGACGTCGATCCGCGCCCCGTGGTGCCGGGCCTGCTGGGCGACGAGCGCGAGGCCGAGGCCCGAGCCCGGCCGGTCGCCGCCCGAGAGGCGGTGGAACGGCTCGAAGACGCGCTCGCGCTCGGCCTCGGGGATCCCCGGCCCGTCGTCGTCGACGACGAGCTGCGGCCCGCGGTCGGCGCCGCCGGCCTCGACCGCGATGGCGACGGTCCCTCCGGGCCGCCCGTGCCGCACCGCGTTCTCGGCGAGGTTCTCGACGACGAGGCGCAGCCCCGGCTCCCACCCGTCGATGTCGACGCCCTCGTCGGGGACGGCGACCTCGAGCGTCGCCTCGGGGTGGCGCTGGCGCACCCGCGCCGCGGCGATGTCGGCGACCTCCGCGAGGTCGACGTGCCCGTGCTCGACGGGCGCCGCGTCTCCCCGGGCGAGGGCCTGCAGCCCGTCGAGCAGCTCGACGAGCCGGCGCTGCTCCTCGAGGGCGTCCGCGGCGAGCTGCGTGCGCTGCTCGTCGTCGAGCTCGGGGTGGCGCGCGATGATCGAGAGCGTCGCCTGGACGCTCGTGAGCGGCGTGCGCAGCTCGTGGCCGGCGTCGGCGGCGAACCGCCGGGTCGCCTCGAACGCCCGGTTGCGCTCGCGGACGCTCTCGGCGATGCGGCCGAGCGTCGCGTTGAAGCTCCGGGCGAGCGACTGCAGCTCGGCCGCCCCCTCGACGGGGAGTCGCCGCTCGAGATGCTCGTCGGTGACGATCTCGCTCGTGGCCTCGCGCAGCCGGCGCAGCGGCCGCAGGACGAAGTCGGCCGCGAGCCAGGTCCCGACGCCGGCGACGAGGAGCATCGCGAGGCCGATCGCGAGAAGCCGGGCGCGCCGGTCGGACACCCGCTCCTCCAGCGGGGCGAGCCGCGTCGCCGCCTCGATCCGCGCGAGGCCGCCGAGCTCCTCGTCGTCGAGCGTCTTGGCGAAGATGCGGATCTCCTCGCCGTCGACGGTGCGCGTCGAGAAGCCGAGCGGAGCGGGCTCGCGAAGCGGCACGGCGAGGCCGGAGCGCAGGACGATCGTCTCGCCGATCGAGATCCGCAGCGAGCTGCCGGTCGCCCGCAGGACGGCGTCGAGCCGCTCGTCGACGTCGGGGAGCGCCTCCTCGACCGCCGCGAGGGCGGCGGTGTCGGAGAGCTCGGCGGTGCGCACGAGGCGGTCGTCGAGGTCGTCGCGCTCGGAGCGCTCGACGCCGCGGGCGACGAGGACGCCGCCGATCGCGAGGACGAGGGCGAGGACGAGGACGACGCCGGCGGTGAGCCGACCGCGGAGACCCGAGGCGGGAACGCGCACGGCGTGAGGCTCTCAGACCCGCAGCACGAAGCCGACGCCCCGGACGGTGTGGAGCACGCGCGGCTCGCCCCCCGCCTCGAGCTTGCGGCGGACGTAGCCGACGAACACGTCGGCGATGTTCGTCCCGGGGTCGAACGTGTAGCCCCAGACCTCCTCGTGGAGGCGGGCGCGGTCGAGGATCTCCCCGGGGTGGCGCATGAAGAGCTCGAGGAGCGCGAACTCCCGCTTCGTGAGGCCGAGGTCGCGGCCGCTGCGGCGCGCGGTGAACGCGTCGGGGTCGAGCTCGATGTCCCCGGCGACGAGGGTTCCGTCGGCGGTCGACGGGCGCCGGCGCAGCAGCGCGCCGAGACGGGCGACGACCTCCTCGAGCGCGAACGGCTTCACGACGTAGTCGTCGGCTCCGCTCTGCAGGCCGGTGACGCGATCGTCGAGGTCGTCGCGGGCCGAGAGGATGCAGACGGGGACGTCGTCCCCCGCGTCGCGGATCCGCCGGAGGACCTCGAGGCCGTCGAGGTCGGGCATCGTGAGGTCGAGGAGCACCGCGTCGGGCTGGACCTGCTCGACGGCGGCGAGCGCCGCCCGCCCGCCGGAGGCCGCGACGACCTCGAACCCCTCGAGGTCGAGGCCCATCCCCAGGGTGCGCCGGATCGCCTCGTCGTCGTCGACGAGGAGGATGACCGGGCGGCGGCCGCCGTCGGGGCGGCCGTCACTCATCGTCGGCTCTTCTCGCCGCCTCTCCCCTTGCGGGGCCGATCGTCGCTGTCGCTCGCACGTCGCCGCACACGTTCGCAGTCGTCGCCGACGTCATCCTCGCGGTCGGCCTGGACGCGGTCGCGGCCGCTCCCGCACCGGATGCGGTCGCGCTCACCGTCACGGGAGTCGATGCTGTCGTCGCCGTCGCCGCCGACGATGACGTCGCGACCGTCGCCGCCGACGAGGCGGTCGTCGCCGGAGCCGCCGAGGAGCGTGTCTTCGCCATCGCCGCCGTAGAGGCGGTCGTCGCCGGAGTCCCCGGCGAGGAGGTCGTCGCCATTCCCGGCCGAGAGCCGGTCGCGACCGCGACCGCCGATGAGCCGGTCGTCGTCGTCGCCGCCGTAGAGCCGATCGTTGCCCGAGCGACCGCGCAGGACGTCCTCCCCGCCGCGACCCGAGAGGACGTCGGCGCGCGACGTGCCGGTGAGGCGGTCGTCGCCTGAGTCGCCGAGTCGCTTCGCGGCGGTCGCGACCGGAGCCGCGAGGAGGAGCGCCACGAGGACGGCGATGACGGAGCTGGCGCGGGGCATCTCGACGAAAGATGGACGAGAGCGACCGTTCACGCACGCGCGGGACCCGTCTTCTCACCGACCTCTCATGAAACGTGAGGAGTCTGTGAGAGCGGGCGCACCTGGGCGCGCGGAAGCGCCATAAAGAGGTCCGCACTTCCGCGCACAACTGCCGACCAGGAGGACCCACCACATGCCCCGCACCCTTCCCCGCCGCGCCGTCGCCGCGGCGATCGCCACCGCGGCGATCATCCCCGCGACCGCCCTCGCGGCGACCATCGACGGCACCGACGGCAAGGACCGCCTCCGCGGCACGACCGAAGCCGACGTCATCAACGCGCTCGGCGGCCACGACCGCGTCTACGCCCGCGCCGGGGACGACACCGTCAACGGCGGCGAGGGCAAGGACCGCCTCTGGGGCCACGCCGGCAACGACACGATCAACGGCGACGCAGGCAAGGACCGCATCTGGGGCGGCTCCGACGACGACACGCTCGACGGCGGCGACGACCGTGACCGCCTTGTCGGCGGCCCCGGCGACGACACGATGAACGGCGGCTCGGACCGCGACGACCTCTACGGCAACGAGGGCGTCGACGTCCTCGAGGGCGGCGACGGCAGCGACAGGCTCTGGGCGATGTCGCGCAAGGACGTCACGCCCGGCCCGAACGGCGAGACCGACACGACCGGCGACACCGTGAACGGCGGCGCCGGCAACGACAAGATCCGCACCCGCGACAACGAGGTCGACACCATCACCTGCGGTGACGGCGACCGCGACCGCGCGATCCTCGACCTCGTCGACGTCATCGCCGACGCCACGCCGGAGAACCCGGACGGCTCCTGCGAGAAGGTGACGCGCAAGGAGGCCCGCGGCCGCGCGAACGGCGAGGACGCGAAGGACAAGTCGCGCGGCGGCGACGACTCCGCGCGCGGCAAGTCGGACGACAGCCGCGGCCGGGGTCGCGGCAGCGACGACTGAGTCTCAGTCCCCCTCGCTCGCGCCGCCCGTCTCCCGGGCGGCGCGCAGCGACTCCCACCACGAGGCCGTGAGGGCCTCGACGACGGCGCCGGCATCGGCGCCGTCGTCGTCGTGGTGGACCGCCTGGCGGTAGCCGACGCGCTCGGTCATCCACACGAGGACGTACGCCCGCGCGAACGCCTCCTGCTCGCCGAGTCCCTCCTCGACGAGCCGGCGCCGCGCGACGTCGATGAAGCGCGCGACGACCGCCTCCCAGAAGCCGGCGACCTGGGCGTCGTAGCCCGAGGCCTCGACGACGGCCCGCACGACGGTGGCGTGCGCGCGGAAGCTCGCGACGAGCCCGGCGACGGTGCTGCGCAGCCCGTCGCGGTCGGGCTCGCCGGCGAAGAAGCCGTCGGCGAGCCCGAAGGCCTCGCTCTCGAACTCCTCGGCGAGGCGCAGCAGGATCTCGCGCCGGTCCTCGAAGTGCGCGTAGAACGCCGTCCTCGTGCGGTCGGCGCGCTCCGCGATGCGGCTCACGCTGAGGTCCGCGAAGGACTCGCCCTCGCCGAGCAGCTCCTCGGTCGCGCGCAGGAAGGCGCGCTCGGTCTCGCCGCGGCGCGGGTCGTCGCGCCTCCTGGGCTCGAGCACGGGCATCGCGGCCACGGTATCTCGCGACGGCGCCCCCTGCCGCGCGCGGTCAGCGTCCGGCGGGCACCGCCATCTTGAACTGGTGCGACAGCGCATCCGCGGCGTCCTCCGCCGCCTTCCGCGCCGTGTCGGACACCGCGAGCATCTCGACGAACGCGTGCGGCACCCCGGCGTAGTCGGCGAGCTGCGTCGGGACGCCCGCGCGACGGAGGCGGTCGGCGTACGCGCGCCCCTGGTCGCGGAGCGGGTCGAGCTCGGCGACGAGGACCATCGCGGGGGGCAGGCCCCGGAGGATCTCGCGCGGCGCCTGGTTGGGGGAGAGACGCACGTCCGCGGCCGGCACGCCGTCCGGCACGGCGTGCTGCCGGTACCAGTCGACGACCGCGGTGCCGAGCGGCTCGGCATCGGCGTTCTCCGCGTAGGACTCCCAGTCGTCGGTCGAGAGGTCCGTGAGCGGCGAGACGAGGAGCTGGAAGATCGGCTGCGGCTCCTCGTTCTCGCAGAGCGAGATGCACGTCGCCGTCGCGAGCGTCGCGCCGACCCCCTCGCCGCCGACGGCGACCCGCTCGGGGTCACCCCCGATCTCGGTCGCGTGCGAGGAGAGCCAGCGGATCGCGGCGAGGGCGTCCTCGTGCGCCGCCGGGAACCGGTGCTCGGGCGCCGCGCGGTGGTCGACGGCGACGACGATCGCCTGGGCGCGGTTGGCGAGGACGCGCGGGAGCGCGTCGTCCGAGTCGAGGTCCGCCAGGCCGAGACCGCCGCCGTGGAACCAGGCGAGCACGGGGTCGTGCTCGTCGAGCGCGCCGATCGCCGCCTTCGCGCGCTGGCGCAGGGTGCGCTTCGGGAGGTAGACGCAGAGGCGCAGCTCGCCCGCGGGGCCGGGGATGCGGAGCTCGCGGATCTCGCTCACCTCCTCGCGGGCAGGTCCGCCGCCGTCCCGCGCGGCGATCGCGGCCGCGGCGTCGGCCGGGGAGGGCTGTCGCCGCGCGGCTTCCGGGCTCAGCGTCTCGATCGGCCCCTCGCGCAGCGTCCCGAGCTCTTCGATGACCTTCTGCGTCTGATCGTCCAGCGGCATGCGTCGTCCCCCTCGCGGATACGGGTGTCGCGGGTGTACCCGCGGCCCGCCGCGCTCACTCAGAGACCCGCGCTCACGCGGCCGCGCGGCGCCGGGCGGCCCTCACCCGTGGGCCCCGTCGGGGCACCGGCGTCGCGCCGCCCCGACGCGATCCGCACGAGCGCCGCGCCGAGGATCGCGACGAGACCGAGGCTCACGAGGAGCACGAGCGCCGAGAACGCGGTGACGATCCACTCGGCGACGTCGTCCTTGCGCTCGCGCTGGAGGATCTCCCGGTCGCCGACGAAGTCGCGCGTGAACGTGGCGGGTGCAGGCACCTCGGTCGCGGGGATCGCCTCGTCCTCGGGGAGGAAGACCGGCATCGCGACCATCTCGCTGCCGCGATGGATCCGGACGGCGGACTTCCACGTGCCGTGCACGGGGATCGGCGCCGTCCGGTACACGCCGGGACCGAGCTCCTCGAGGTCGTCGATCCGCAGCGGCTCCTCGCCCTGGTAGGCGATCGTGTGGAGCCAGTCGGCGTCGCGCGCCGCGTCGAGCGGGTCGATCCGGACCGTCGCGACGACCTCGCGCTGCGGCGCGGGCCGGACCTCCTCCACGGTGACGCTGCCCTGGACGTCCGGCGTCTCGGTCCGCGTGAGAGCGGCGAGCACGCCGCCGACGACGAGGACCGACGCGAGCGCGGTCGCGAGCGCCGTTCGCGTCGCGACGAGGTCGCGCCGGCGTTCGAGGCCGCCGACGACGAACGCGCCGAGGAACGCGGCGGCCACGGCGACCGGCACCGAGAGGGCGATCGCCTCGGGGAGGAGGTGCGAGGGCCACGGGATCGGCGACCAGACCTGCGTCCAGCCGTACTCGGCGAGCACGCCGAGCGTGCCGATGAGCACGCCGCTCACGACGGCGAAGCGGACGGGGCGGGCGCGCGCCGCGAGGGCGAGCGCGGCGGCCTCGACGAGGAGGGCCTCGGCGAGGAAGAGCGGGAAGGTCGCGTCCGCCTCGCCGAGCACCGGGCCGACGAGGAGCGTGATGACGCCGCGCACGGCGCAGAACCACAGGGCCGCGAGGAGCGCGGTGCCGGGCCCCGCGAGGGCGCGGACCGTGACGAGGGCGAAGGCCGCGATGCCGGCGATGAGGATCGGGTGGTAGACGAGCCGGAACTGCGGGACGCCGAAGTCGAACTCGCCGAGGTAGATCGAGAGGGCGGCGAGGAGACCGCCGCCGAGGGTCGAGTAGTACGCGGCGTGGCGGAGCCGCTCGGCGCCGCCGGGGAGCCGGAAGGTCTCGATCGGACGCCCGGACCGAGCGCGCGCCCGGGCCTCGAGGAGCCCCTCGCGGAAGAGGATGACGAGGCCGAGGACGCCGGTCGCGACGCCGCTGAGCATCTGCAGGTGGGTCGTCCCCCAGAGCGAGACGTCCTGGCCGAAGAGCCGGTGCGAGACGTCGTCGAGCGGGAAGCCGGCGAGCGCGACCGCCGAGCAGGCGACGACGACGGCGCCGCCGACCGGGGCGTGCCAGCCGCGGCCGACGCGCAGGGGCGCCGGACCGGGGCGCGACCCCTTCTCGGGGAGCACGATCGCGAGCCAGCCCGCCGCGAAGATGCCGAAGAGCCCGACGAGGATGAAGTAGTGCGAGGGGTTCGCGAGCGGGCCGTCGTCGCGACCGTCGTCGATGTGGAGCGACTCGTCCCAGGAGAGCCCGAAGAGCGCGGCGAGGAGCGTCGGGATCGCGACGCCGAGGGGCAGGGCCGCCCACCCGGGGAGGCCGCTCACGCGCTCGGAGAACGCGGCGAGCCGGCCGAGGACGGCGATGCGCCCGGTGCGGTGCCCGAGTCCGAGCACGAGGAGCGCGGAGGTCACGACGAGCGCGCCGCCCGTCGCGATGAGGATCTGCGTCGTCTCGGCCCCACCCGCCGACGGGGCCTCGGCGGCGAGCGGGAGCAGCGTCGGGGTGCCCATGACGGCGATTCTTCCTACACTGTCGTAGGAAAGTCAACCGCGAGGCGCCCGCCGACGCCGCGCGACGTGGGAGGATCCCGCCCGATGGCCCGACGCGCACGCCGACCCTACGCCCCGCGGATGCCCGTCGAGGAGCGGCGCGAGCAGCTCCTCGACGCCGCGCTGGAGATCATCACGCGGGACGGCTGGGCGGCGCTCACGATCGAGGCTCTCGCGCGCGAGATCGACGTGACGCGACCGGTCGTCTACGCGGCGTTCCGGGACCTCGCCGCGCTCCTCGCCGCGCTCTTCGCGCGCCAGGAGGAGCGCGCGCGCAGCGTCGTCGACGCCGCCCTGCCGACGCGCGAGGATCTCGAGGACCCCGACGAGGCCCTCGTCGGAGCCGTGACGCAGTTCGTGCGGGCCGTCGCCGACGACCCCCGCGGCTGGCGTCTCGTGCTCCTCCCGCCGGACGGCACCCCGGCGACGATCCGCCACGTCGTCGAGAAGAACCGCCAGCAGTACGCGGACCGCATCACGGAGCTCGTCTCGTGGGGACTCGCGCAGCGCGGCGGCCCGTCCGGCCTCGACGTCGAGCTCACCGCGCGCGCCCTCCTCGCGGTCGGCGAGGAGGCGGGCCGCCTGCTCCTCGTCGACCCGGAGGCCTACGCGCCCGAGCGGCTGGAGCGCTGGGTGCGCACGATCATGGGCGCCCTCGCCCGCGAGTAGCCCCCTGCCCACTGACGAAACTCACGCTGGGAGTGAGTTTCGTCAGGCGCGTGGGGCGATCCGTGACCCTCACGGGTCATGCCGTCGTCGCCGGCTCGCGCTCCTCGCGCGAGGGCCCCGGCTCGACGATCCAGTCGCCGGGCTCCGGCTCCTGGAGGATCTCGCGGTGGTGCGAGGCCTCCCACGGCCACACCGACGGGAGCCCGTCCGCGCCGAGGTACCAGCTCTTGCAGCCGCTCGTCCAGATCGTGTCCGGGAGCGCCGCCTTCATGTCCTCGTTGAACCGGGCGGTCGCCTCGGGCGTCGGATGCATCGCGTCGATCTCACCGCGACGCCACCGCTCGATGCAGCGCATCGCGAAGTCGGCCTGCGTCTCGGAGATCGCGAAGAGCGACTGGTTGCCGAACGGCGAGTGCGGGCCGATGAGCATGAAGACGTTCGGGAAGCCCGGCACGGCGACCGACCGGTAGCCGTAGGGCTCGAGGTCCCAGACGTCGGACAGCTGCACGCCGTCGACGCCGGTGAGCTCCATCGGCCGGACGAACATGTGCGCGTCGAAGCCGGTCGCCATGACGATGACGTCGAGCTCGTGGAGGGCGCCGTCGGTCGTGCGGATGCCCTTGGGCTCGACGCGCTCGATCGGCGTGTCGACGAGATGGACGTGGGGCTTCTCGAACAGCCCGTAGAAGCCGGTGCCCATGACGAGCCGCTTGCACATCGGCTTGTCGGTCGGGGTGAAGCGGCGGCGCAGCTCCGGGTCGCGGACCGTCTTCAGATGGAGCTCGCAGAGCTTCGTCATCATCGTCCGCTGCCACCCGGGCCGGACGACCGCGATGCCGAACGTCCCCTCGGTCGCGAGCTGCCAGCCTCGGGAGGTGCGCCGGATGAGCCCCGGGAAGCGCCGCGCGATCCACTTGCCCAGGCGCGTGTACCGCCGGTTCGGCAGCGGGAAGATCCACTGCGGCGTGCGCTGGAAGAGCTCGAACGTCGCCGCCTTCGGCGCGAGCGCCTTCGTGATCTGCATGCCGGTCGACCCCGTCCCGACGACCGCGATGCGGCGCCCCTCGAGCGGGACGGTGTGGTCCCACTCGGCGGAGTGGAAGCGCGCGCCCTCGAAGCTCTCGAGGCCCGGGATGTCGGGCGTCTTCGTGTGGACGAGCCCGCCGGCCGCGGTGATGATGAAGTCGTAGGTCGCCTCGTCGCCGGCCTTCGTGCGCAGGTGCCACTCGCCGTCACGCCACGTCGCGTCCTCGACCTCGGTGTCGAACGACATCCGGCCCTTGAGGTCGTAGTCGGTCGCGACGCGGTCGAGGTACTCCCAGATCTCGCGGCCGGGCGAGAAGAGGTGCGACCAGTCGGGGTTCCTCGCGAACGAGAACTCGTAGTTGCGCGAGGGGACGTCGCAGTGGAGGCCCGGATAGGTGTTCGCGTGCCACGTCCCGCCGAGGCCGTGCCACTTCTCGTAGATGTGGAACGTCTCGATGCCCGCCATCCGCAGCTTGCACCCCATGCCGATGCCGGACATGCCGGCGCCGATGATCGCGACACGCGGGGTCCGCAGAGCGCTCCCGCCGTTGACCGTGCTCATGCGCCCATGGTGTCATGGCGCCGCGCCTCTGGGGTACGGTCGCGTTCACATGAGCCTGCGGACCCTTCCCATCGCCCTCCTCTGCGCCGCCGCGACGGCGATCGCCCTCCCCTCGAGCGCATCGGCGGAGACGGCGTGGCTCTGCGGCCCGCAGGTCCCCGCCGGCGTCGAGGACCCGTGCAGGCCGAGCCTCGACACGACGATCGAGGAGCGGGACGGCTCGACGCGCGTCGTCCGCGCGACGCCGCCCGACGACCCCGGGATCGACTGCTTCTACGTCTACCCGACGGCGAGCGAGCAGCTCGGCACGAACGCCGAGGCCGTCCGCGAGCCGAGCGTCGTGTCGATCGCCCGCTACCAGGCGGCGCGGTTCTCGCAGGAGTGCCGCGTCGTCGCCCCGCTCTACCGTCAGCTCACGCTCGCGTCGATCGCGGTGGGCTCGCCGACGGCGCGCGCCGCCGGGGCGCGCCTCGCCTACGAGGACGTGCGCGCCGCGTGGCGCGAGTACCTCGAGACGCAGAACGGCGGCCGCGGCGTCGTCCTCGTCGGGCACTCGCAGGGCACGGTGATGCTCCGGCGGCTCATCAGCGACGAGATCGACGGGCGGCCCGAGATCCGGGCGCGGCTCGTGTCGGCGCTCCTCCTCGGCGGCAACGTCGTCGTGAAGGCGGGCGAGCGGGCCGGCGGCGACTTCGAGAACGTGCCGCTCTGCGCCTCGCACGGCGAGACGGGCTGCGTCATCGCGTTCAGCGTGTTCGACGAGACGCCTCCGCAGCCGGCACGGTTCGGCCGGCCGCCCGCGGAGCCCTCGAACGGGCTCGGCGGCGGCCCCGGGACCGAGGTCGCGTGCACGAACCCCGCGTCGCTCGCCCGCAACGAGCGCTCGACGTTCACCTCGCTGCTGCGCGGCGAGCCGTTCGAGGGTCCGGTGCTCGGCGCGGGGCTTCTCGTGACGTTCGGAGGTCCACCGCCGTCGGCGCGGACGTCGTGGGTGCAGCCCCGGGAGCGCTACTCGGGCCGGTGCGAGCGGGTGGACGGCGCTCACGTCCTCATGGTCGCGCCCGAGCCGGGTGCGCGGGACCTCGACGTCTTCCCCGACGCCGGGTGGGGCCTGCACATCACCGACGGGAACATCGCGCTCGGCGATCTCGTGGACGAGGTCGCCGAGCAGAAGGCGACCTACCTCGCGCCGCCGCGACTGCGGCTGCGGTTCGACGCCGCGTTCGCGCGCGATGCGCGCGGGCGGCGCTGCAGCCGCTCCGGCGTCCGCGTGACCGTGACGGGCCCCGATCGCGCGGACGTGGAGCGGGCCGAGCTGCGCCTCCGCGGCCACCGGGTCGCCGTCGACCGGAGGGCGCCCTTCTCCGCGCGGGTCGCCCGCTCGTCCCGCCGGCTGCGGCCGGGCCGCCTCGAGCGCGTCGAGGCGCGCGTGACGACCCTCCGCGGGGAGACGGCGACCGTCGCTCGTCGCGTGCGCATGTGCGCGTGACCGTCGGACCTGGCGCACCCCGTCCTTCCCGTGGGCGTCCCTGCTCGGATACGGTCGGGTCGTGAGGAGGGGTCGATGCCATCGTGGCGTGCGGTGCGCCGTGCTCGGCGCGCTCGCTGCAGTCGCGGCGCTCGCCGTGCCGTCCCCGGCGGCTGCGGAAGGCGACGTCACGTGGCTGTGCGGCCCGCGCGTCCCCGAGGGCCAGCCGCACCCGTGCTTCGAGAGCCTCGACACGACGATCCAGGAGTCGCGGTTCAGCTTCCCCGTCGTGAAGGCCGAGCCCGACCCCGATCCGGCGATCGACTGCTTCTACGTCTACCCGACCGTCAGCGAGCAGCTCGGCCGCAACGCACGGCCGGTCCGCGAGCGCGGCGTCGTGGCGATCGCGCGACTGCAGGCGAGCCGGTTCGCGCAGGAGTGTCGCGTCGTCGCGCCGGTCTACCGCCAGCTCACGATCTCCGCGCTCTACCTCGGCCCGGAATCGCGCAGGGCAGCGGGGCTCCTCGACGCCTACGAGGACGTCCGGGCGGCATGGCGGAGCTACCTCGCCGAGGACAACCGCGGCCGCGGCGTCGTCCTCCTCGGGCACGGGCAGGGCGCGCGGCTGCTGCGCCGCCTCCTCCGCGAGGAGGTCGACCCGGATCCGGAGGTCCGCCGGCTCCTCGTGTCGGCGATCCTGCCCGGCGCGAACGTGCTCGTGCGCGAGGGAGCGCGCGACGGGGGTGACTTCGCCCATGTCCCGACGTGCACCTCGCCCGGCGAGACGGGGTGCGTCATCGCCTACAGCATCTTCAACGAGCCACCGCCCCGCGACCCGCTGTTCGGCCGCGTCCCGCCGGGACCGGAGGCCGACGGCCTGCCGGGCGGCCCCGGCCTCGAGGTCGCGTGCACGAACCCCGCCTCGCTCGGGGCCAACGAGCGGCGGATGATGACGACGCTCATGCGCAGCGAGGTGTTCCCCGGTGCCTACGGCGCGGGGCTCACGTACATGTACGGCAGCCGCCCCCCGTACCAGTACACGCCGTGGACGCAGGTCTACGAGCGCTACACGGCGCGCTGCGAGCGGATCGCCGGGACGCACGTCCTGCTCGTCCAGCCGGTCGACGACGCGCGGCGCCTGCGGCCGTTCCCGGATGCCCGCTGGGGCCTGCACCTCGTCGACGTCAACCTCCCGCTCGGCGAGCTCGTCGACATCGTCGCGCGCCAGAAGGCCGCCTACCTCGCCGCGGCCGCCGCGCCGCCCAGCGCCGCGGCGGCGCCCCGCCTGCGCCTGCGGTTCGACGCGAGGTTCGCGCGCGACCGGCGAGGCCGGCGCTGCAGCAGGTCCGGCGTCCGCGTCACGCTCTCCGGCGCCGATCGGGGCGCCGTCGTCCGCGCGGCCGTGCGGCTCCGCGGCCGGCGCGTCGCCCGCGACGTCCGCGCCCCGTTCACCGCGCGGCTCGCCCGCTCGCGGACGCGCCTGCGCCCCGGACGGTCGGAGCGCATCACGGTGCTCGCGCGGCTCGAGGACGGCCGGCTCGCCCGCGTGCGCCGTTCCGTGCGCATCTGCGCCTGAGGCCGCCCCTGACCGCGCTGAGTGTGGATCCACCCGGCTCTCCGCCGGGTGGATCCACACTCACGCCCTTGCGGGGGCCATGAACTCGGCGATGCGGTCGTAGACGGCGGGCTCGTCGTGCATGCACCAGTGGCCGGCGCCGGGGACGATCCAGGTCTCCGGATCGCTCCCGAGGGCGCGCGCATACGTCTCGACGTGCTCGGTGCCGACGTACGGGTCTTTCTCGCCCCAGACGATGAGCGACGGGCAGGTGAGGTCGCCGAGGCGCTCTCCGTGCCTCGCGAGGACGTCGGGGTCGGCGGAGCGGTAGAGGCGCAGGATCGCGTCCTTCATGCCGCGGTCGAGGTCGCGGTCGACGCGGTCGAGCCACTCGCCGTCCATCGACGAGAGGCCCGGGCGCTGCAGGCGCGTGAGGGTCTTCACGGTGAACCGGTTGAAGAGCATCATCGTCGTCTCGCCGACGACGGGCGGCCTCCACATGTACGTCGAGATCCAGTGCCACTTGTACGAGTCGCAGAGCGGGATCGCGTCGCTCACGACGAGCCGCGCCACCCGGTCGCCGCGGCGTGAGGCGGCGGGCAGCGCGAGCGCGCCCCAGTCGTGGACGACGAGCCGGAAGCGGTCGACGTCCAGCGCGTCGAGGAGGGCGTCGAACCAGCGGTCGTGCGCGTCGAGCGAGCCGTCGAAGACCGACGGGTCGGGCCGCTCGGAGCGCCCCCACCCGGGGAGGTCGGGGGCGATGACGCGGCCGATCTGCGCCGTGCGCTCGAGGAGCGGCAGCCACTGGTCGGCGGAGTCGGGATTGCCGTGGACGCAGATGAGCGGGACGTCGGAGGACCCGCTGTCGTAGAGGAAGGTGTCGACGCCGGCGACGTCGAGACGACGCGCCGGCGACGCAGCGATCGTGCCCATGCGCCCACCCTCTCACGTCCGGCGACATCCGTCGCGATGATGAGCCGTACGATCGGCCGATGACCTCGACCCCCGAGGAGGGCCGGCTCCTCGTGAGCTGCGCGGACCGGCCCGGCATCGTCGCCGCGGTCTCGCGGTTCCTCGCCGAGCGCGGCGCGAACATCGCCCAGTCCGACCAGTACTCGACGGACGTCCGCGGCGGCGCCTTCTTCCTGCGCATGGCCTTCCATCTCCCGTCGCTCGCCGCCGACCGCGACGCGCTCGAGGCCGACTTCGCGCGGGAGGTGGCGGCCCCGTTCGCGATGGAGCACCGCTTCAGCTACCCGTCCACCCCGAAGCGCGTCGCGATCCTCGTCTCACGCGAGGACCACTGCCTCGTCGATCTCCTCTGGCGCGTCCGGCGCGGCGAGCTCGACGTCCGCGTGCCGCTCGTCGTCTCGAACCACATCGACCTCCGCGCCCAGGTCGAGGGGTTCGGCGTCCCCTTCGAGCACGTGCCGGTGACGAAGGAGACGAAGCCGCAGGCCGAGGCCCGCCAGCTCGATCTGCTGCGCGGCGAGGTCGACCTCGTCGTCCTCGCCCGCTACATGCAGATCGTGAGCGGCGACTGGCTCGACCGCGTCGGCGCCCCCGTCATCAACATCCACCACTCCTTCCTCCCCGCCTTCCCCGGCGCCGGTCCCTACGCCCGCGCCAAGGAGCGCGGCGTGAAGCTCATCGGCGCGACCGCCCATTACGTCACCGAGGAGCTCGACGCGGGCCCGATCATCGAGCAGGACGTCATCCGCGTCACCCACCGGGACTCCGTCGAGGAGCTCGCCCGCCTCGGCGCCGACATCGAGCGCACGGTGCTCGTGCGCGCGGTCCGGGCCCACTGCGAGGACCGCGTGCTCGCGCACGGGAACACGACGGTGGTGTTCTGAGCGCTCGGCCTCAGCCGTGCAGCAGCTCGAGGAGCGCGTCGCCGTGCTTCTCGACGAAGGACGGGCCGATGCCCTTGATCGCGAGCAGCTCGTCCGCGGTGCCGGGCCGGCGGCGCACGACCTCGCGCAGCGTCGCGTCGGTCGCGACCGTGTAGGCGGGCTTGCCGGCCGCGCGCTCGCGGCGCCACGCCTTCAAGGGGGCGAGCTCCTCGTCGGGCACGGGCGGGCCGTCGTCGGCCGGGGCGCTCCGCGACCGGCGGCCCCCGCGGGCGGCCCGCACGTCGATCTCGGGGAGCCAGTCGACGGGGTCGTCCACGTCGCAGCAGCGGCCCGTCGGCGCGACGGGCTCGTCGTCGCCGAAGTGGTCGAGGAGCTGCCGGCGACGGCAGGTCTCGTCGCCGCTGGCGTACCGCTCGATCGAGCGATAGGCCTCCCAGCGGCGGTTCTTCGCCGCGCGGCACATCTCCGCGACGGCGCGGTGGTCGAGATCGCCGGGCCCCAGCTCGATCCGCAGGCGACCGCCCGCGCCGGGGGCGAGGTCGAGGGCGCCCGCCCGCTCGGCGATCGCGAGCGCGACGCGGTCGCGGTCGTCGCCGGCCTCGACGTCGACGACGCCGTCGGCATCGGCGCGCGTGCGCAGGCGACCGACGAGCGCACCGACCTGCTCGACGGTCACCTCCGCCTCCTGGATGAAGCGCACGAGGCGGCCGAGGTCCGAGCGCGACGCGAGCAGGACGGCGCGGGCGGGCCCGCCGTCGCGGCCCGCCCGGCCGGCCTCCTGGTAGTAGGCCTCGAGCGACGAGGGCAGCGCCCAGTGCCACACCGAGCGCACGTCGGCCTTGTCGACCCCCATCCCGAACGCGTTCGTCGCGACGACGACATCGGCCTCGCCGCGCATGAACGCGTCCTGACGGCGGGAGCGCACGTCGGCGGACATCCCCGCGTGGTAGGCGACGGCGGAGAGCCCCGCGCCGGAGAGAAGCTCGGCGACCTCCTCGGTGCTCTTCCGCGTCCCGCAGTAGACGACCGCCGGGCGGTTCTCGGGCATCGCGACGCCCGCGGCGAGCGTCGCGCGCTTGCGGGCGACCGAGCCCTCGCCGTCGAACCGCAGGACGTCGAACGAGAGGTTGGGGCGGTCGAAGCCCGAGCGCACGCGCTCGGGGTCGCGGAGGCCGAGGCGGCGGACGATCTCCTCGGCGACCTTCGGCGTCGCGGTCGCCGTGCACGCCATCACGGGCGGGTGGCCGAGCTCGCCGATGACGGGCGCGAGCCGCAGGTAGTCGGGGCGGAAGTCGTGTCCCCACTCGCTCACGCAGTGCGCCTCGTCGACGACGAAGAGCGCGATCGCCCGCGACCGCAGAGCCTGGCGGAACGCGCCCGAGGCGAAGCGCTCCGGCGCGGCGAAGCAGATCTTCGCGGTGCCGTCGCGGATCTCCGCGAGCGCGGCGCGATTGGCCTCGCCGTCGCCGCCGGAGGCGAGCATGACCGCCGGGTGGCCGAGGTCGGTGAGCCGGCCGCACTGGTCGCGCATGAGCGCGATGAGCGGCGAGACGACGACGGTGAGGTCGTCCCCCGCGAGCGCGGGGAGCTGGTAGCAGAGGCTCTTGCCGCCGCCGGTCGGCATGACGACGAGCGCGTCGCGCCCTTCGAGGGCCGCGCAGACCGCCTCGCGCTGGCCGGGACGGAAGGTCGACAGGCCGAGGAGCGAGAGGAGCCCGTCGGGGTCGACGTCGGCGAGCGAGCGACGGGCGGGCGGAGGCGACTCCGCCGGCTGCTCCTGCCATCCCTCCTGACGAAGCTCACGCTGGAGGTGAGTTTCGTCAGCGGGGAGGGGCGAGGTCGTGGGCTCGTCCCCGAAGGCCGCGAGGAGCGCCGCCTCGTCGTCGGCGCTCGGCTCCCAGTCGCCCTCCGACTCGCCGGACGGCGCCGCCGTCCGCGCGGCGGCCGCCTCGACCCGCCGCGCGGCGAGCCGTGCGAGCGGGGTGAGAGCCTCGCGCTCCTCGGCGTCGAGCCCGCGCCAGCGGGCGCGGACGTCGTCGAGCGCCGCCCGCGCACCCGGGGCGGACGGATCGGCGAGGATCGAGGCGAGCGCGGAGAGGACCGACTGCACGGCTGGACCGTAGCGAGGGTGTCGGAAGTCGACCCCCACGCCATCGTTATGCGAACGTGACGTCCCACCCTTCACCGTGAAGCCCATGCGCAAGCCCCCGAGCCTCTGGATCGACCGGCCCGACGACTGGCCCGACGGCCCGTCCGACGAGCCGCCGACGCGCGTCATGGACACCCAGGCGCCGGCTCCGCCGCCCCGGCGGCCGCTGCGCGAGCCGGCCGACTCCCCGACGCCCCCGCCTCCGCCGTCTCGCTCGCCCCGCCGCGGGCGGCGCATCGTGACGGCCGTCGCCGCCGTCGCGGTCCTCGCGGGCGGCGGCGGATACGTCCTGGGGAGCGCGGACGACGACGCCCCGGACGCCGCGGCCGACGCGGCCGCCCCTCTCTCCGTGCAGGGCTCCACCGTCCCGGCGACGCCCGCCCGCGAGCTCTACGCCGCGGCGAGCGAGGCCGTCGTGTCCGTCCAGGTCCGCGCCGGCTCGGGCGTCGGCTCGGGCACCGGCTTCCTCATCGACGACGGCGGCACGATCGTCACGAACGCCCACGTCGTCGGCGAGGCGCAGACCGCCGAGATCCGCCTCGACGAGGACCGGGCTCCCGTGACCGGGGACATCGTCGGCACCGACGTGTCCACCGACCTCGCGGTCGTCCGCGTCCCCGAGACGGCCGTCGAGGGCATCGACCCCCTCTCGCTCGCCGACTCCACGAAGGTGCAGGTCGGCGACGCCGCCCTCGCGATCGGCTACCCGCTCGGTCTCGACCGGACGGCGACCGCGGGCATCATCTCCGGGCTCGAGCGCGAGATCCAGGCGCCGAACGGCTTCAGCATCGACGAGGTCATCCAGACCGACGCGCCGATCAACCCGGGCAACTCCGGCGGCCCGCTCCTCGACGCCGCGGGCCGCGTCATCGGCGTCAACTCGCAGATCGCGACCGCCGGCGCCGGCGGCGGCAACGTCGGCATCGGCTTCGCCGTCCCGTCGGCGACGGTGCGGGAGGTCGTCCCGCGGCTCATCGCCGGTGAGACGATCGATCGCGCGTGGCTCGGCGTGAGCACCGCCGACTCGGGCGGCCCGGCCGGCGGCGCGACGATCGCGACGGTCGTCGCCGGCGGCCCCGCCTCGCGATCCGGCCTGGAGGCCGGCGACGTCATCGTCGGCGTCGAGGGCTCGCCGGTGCGCACCTCGAGCGACGTCGGCGCCCGCATCGACGAGCAGGAGCCGGGCGATGCGATCGAGATCCAGCTGCAGGACGGGCAGACCGTCGAGGTCGTCCTCGGGACGCGCCCGGAGTCCGTCCCGTGAGCTTCGAGGCCCCGGTCGTCCTCGCCGGGCTCCTCGTCGTCCCGCTCCTCGTCTGGGCCTACCTCTCCTACGAGCGCCGGTCGCAGACCGCGCGGGAGGCGTTCGTCTCGACGCCGCTCCTCGCGGCGGTCGCCCCCCACCGCCCGGGGTGGCGCCGCCACGTGCCCGTCGTGCTCCTCCTCCTCGCGGTGACGACGCTCGTCCTCGCGATCGCCCGACCGCAGACGACCCGGGCGGTGCCCATCGAGCAGGCGACGATCGTCGTCGTCACCGACCGCTCGGGCTCGATGCTCGCCGAGGACGTCCGCCCGAACCGGCTCGTCGCGGCCCGCGACGCCGCCCAGACGTTCGTCGACAACGTGCCGAACGACGTCCGGGTCGGCGCGATCGCGTTCAACCAGGCCCCGTCGGTCATCGCGAGCCCGACCCGCAACCACGTCGCGGTGCGGGCCGCCCTCGCGCAGGTCGACGCCGCGGGGAGCACGGCGACCGGCGACGCCCTCGCGGCCGCGCTGCGGCTCCTGCCGCCCGCGACCCCGGGAAGCATCGACGGCGACGAGGAGGCGCCGCCCGCGGCCGTCGTCCTCCTCTCGGACGGCAAGAGCGTCCGCGGGCGCGACGTCCTCGGCGTCGCCGAGGAGGCGGAAGCCGCGGCGGTCCCGGTCTACACGGTCGCGCTCGGCACCCCCACGGGCACGATCGTCGGCAACGACGGCGTGACGCGCGACGTCCCGCCCGACCGCGAGACGCTCGAGCAGGTCGCCGAGATCACCGGCGGCGAGGCGTTCGCCATCGACGACGCCGAGCGACTGCGGCAGGTCTACGAGCGACTCGGCTCGGACCTCGCGACGGAGGAGGAGGACGTCGAGATCACGAACGCGTTCGCCGGCGGCGCGCTCCTCCTCATGCTCTTCGCCGTCCTCGCGTCGATCCGCTGGTTCGGCCGGATCCTGTAGCCCGACCTCCCGCCTCCTCACCCTCGTCGTCCTCGGCCGCCCGGGACATCCGGGCGTGCTCCCACGACATGAGGACGACGCCGGCGAACACGACCGCGAACCCGGCGAGATGCGCGACGCGGAACGGCTCGGCCAGCAGCACGTAGGACAGCACGAGGGCGGACACCGGCATGAGGCTCATGAACCCCGCGGCGACGGCGCCCGAGGTGCGCGCGATGCCCGAGTACCAGAGCCAGGTGCCGAGCGCGAGCGTCCCGCCGCCGTACCAGCCCAGGGCGAGCCAGGCGTCGACGTCGACGTCCGCCGGCGAGAAGTCGCCGAGCTGCGAGATCGCGAGCGGCGCGAAGAGCGGCAGCGCCATGACCGCGGCGACGAAGGCGACGAGCACCGGATCGACGTGCTTGGAGACGCGCTGGCCGAGCAGCGTGTAGGCGACCTCGCAGAGCACCGCGCCGAAGACGAGCGCCGAGCCCAGGAGGACGTCGCCGCTCCCGCCGTCCCCCGCGCTGCCGATCTGCAGGATGCCCACGCCCGCGACGGCGAGCCCGATCGCCGCGACCTTGCGCCACGTCGCCGACTCGCCGAGCACCGCGATCGACACGAGCGCGGTCACGGCCGGCGTCGTGCTCATGACGCTCGCGCCGACCGCCCCCGGGACCTCGCGCATGCCGTAGAGCATGAGGGCCGAGAACCCGACCATCCCGAAGACGGCGATGAGCGCGACGAGGAGCCAGTCCCGCCGTGAGAGGTCGCGCAGCCCCGACCGCTGCGACAGCGCGAAGGGCGCGAGGACGAGCGCCCCGATGCCGACGCGCGCGAACGACGCGACGAACACCGGCATCGCCCCGGCGACGATCCGCGAGACCGGCGTCGCCGAGCCGAACGTCGTCATGCCGAGGGCGAGACGCGCGGTGGTCGACGCGGTGCTGTGGCGGGCTGGCTCCTCACCGGGCACCCTCCGGGCGTGCCCAGGACGAGGGCGGGCGACGCATCGGCGGCGGCGCGACCCCGGCCGCGTCGCTTCGTTATCCCGACCTGACGCCCCGCCCCTCACCATGACCGCCATGGACGAGAACGCCCCGCTCCTCGACACGGCCGCGCACGACGGCGACGACACCACCGGCGCCCGGCGGGACCTCGAGAAGGCGCTCTGGGAGTGCAAGCGCGTCGTCGTCGGGCAGGACGCCATGCTCGAGCGCGTCATCGTCGCGCTCCTCACCGGCGGCCACGTCCTCCTGGAGGGCGTCCCCGGCCTCGCGAAGACCCTCACGGTCCGCACGCTCGCGGACGTCCTCGGCGGCTCCTACAGCCGCGTGCAGTTCACCCCGGACCTCGTCCCGTCCGACCTCGTCGGCACGCGCATCTGGCAGCCGGACACCGGGGAGTTCCGCACGGAGCTCGGACCGGTCTTCGCGAACCTCGTCCTCGCCGACGAGATCAACCGCGCGCCCGCGAAGGTCCAGTCCGCCCTCCTCGAGGTGATGCAGGAGAAGCAGGTGACGATCGGCGGGCGGCCGCACCGCGTCCCCGACCCCTTCATCGTCCTCGCCACCCAGAACCCGATCGAGTCCGAGGGCACCTACGCCCTGCCCGAGGCGCAGGTCGACCGCTTCCTCTTCAAGGTCCTCGTCGACTACCCCGCGCTCGAGGACGAGGTGACGGTGGCCCGAGGGCTCGCGGGCGCCGTCGCACGCGCCCGCGAGGTGCTCGGCCCGCAGGACCTCCTCCGCCACCGCGCCGCCGCCCGCGAGGTGCACGTCGACCGCGTCGTCGCGACCTACGCGGTCACGCTCGTCGCCGCGACGCGGGACCCGGCCGCTCACGGCCTCGACCATCTCGCCGAGCACATCGAGTTCGGTGCGAGCCCGCGCGCGTCGATCGGCCTCGTCGAGGCGGGCCGCTCGCTCGCGCTCCTCCGGGGCCGCACCCACATGACGGCCACCGACGTCCACGACATCGCCCGCGACGTCCTGCGCCACCGCATCACGCTGAGCTACGACGCGCTCGCCGACGGCGTGGACGTCGAGGAGCTCATCGGCGAGATCCTCGACCACGTCGCGCCGGAGGGCCGCGCGCCGCTCGCCGAGGCCGCGTAGTGCCACGGACCTCGCAGGGCGCGACGGGGCTCGTCGTCCCACTCGGCCGCCAGGGCCGCGGCCGGCTCCCCGCCGACGCCGTCGGCCGCCTCGACGTCGCGCTGCGTCGTCGCGCGACCGGCGCCCTCCCGGGCGACCACGCGGCCGCCGGCACGGGCGCGGGCACCGAGCTCGCGCGCCTGCGGCCCTACGAGGCCGGTGACGACGTGCGTCAGCTCGACCCCGCGGCGAGCGCCCGGACCGGCGTGCCGCACATCCGCCTCCAGGTCCCGGAGCGCACGGTGACGACGTGGCTCGTCCTCGACGTCTCGGCGTCCATGGCGTTCGGGACCGCGGCCCGCCTCAAGTGGGACGTGGCCGACGGCGTCGCCGAGGTCGTCGCGCGCCTCGCCGTGCGACGCGGCGGCCGGATCGCGGTCGTCACCGCGGGCGAGCCGCAGCCGCGCCTCCTCCCGCCGCGCGGGGGACGCGGGGCGCTCGCGGCGGTGCGCCGCCTCGTCGCCGAGGGCGTCGTCCCGGACGGCGCCGCGCACCGGCCGCTCGACGCCGCGCTCGGCCGGGTCGGACGCCTCGCACGCGCACGTGGCATCGTGGTCGTCGTGTCGGACTTCCGCGACGCCCCCGACGGCCGCCCCTCCTGGGAGGGCGCGCTGCGCCGTCTCGGCGCTCGCCACACCGTCGTCGCCGTCGAGGTCCGCGACCCGCGCGAGGACGCCCTCCCCGACAGCGGGCAGCTCGCGGTCGTCGACCCGGAGAGCGGCGAGATCGTCCACCTCGACACGTCGTCGCCCGCGGTCCGCGACCGCTTCGCCCGCGCCGAGGCCGAGCGCCGCGAGAGCCTCGCCGCGGCTCTCGGGCGGGCAGAGGCCCGCCACGTCGTCCTGCGCACCGACCGGGACTGGCTCCGCGACCTCGGGAGGGAGCTCCGATGAGCCTCACCGAGCCCGCGTTCCTCCTGGCGCTCCTCGCGCTCCCGCTCGTCGCCTGGTTCTTCGTGCGCGAGCGCGAGCGGCGACGTCGCTACGCGGTCCGGCTCCCGGCGCTCGCGGGCATCCAGGCCGCCAGCGTCTCCCGCGGCTCCTGGCGCCGCGGCCTTCCGATCGGCCTCCTCGTCCTCTCCGCGATCGCCCTCGTCGTCGCGCTCGCGCGGCCGCACGTGACGGTCGCCGTCCCGGTCGAGCGCGCCTCGGTCATGCTCGTCACCGACCAGTCCGGCTCGATGCTCGCCGACGACGTCTCGCCGACCCGGATCGACGCGGCGGCGAACGCGGCGAGCCGGTTCCTCGACCGCGTCCCGGACGAGCTCCTCGTCGGCTTCACGAGCTACTCCAGCGGCGTCGAGGCGCTGCTCGAGCCGACGACCGACCACGACGACGTCCGCCTCGCGATCGCGTCGCTGCGCGCCGACGGCGGCACCGCGACCGGCGACGCGCTCCAGGTCGCGCTCGACCGCCTCGAGGCGCGCCGCGCGGAGGACGGGCGCACGGCGCCCGCGGCGATCGTGCTCCTCTCCGACGGCGCGACGACGGAGGGGTCGGACCCCATCGAGGCCGCCGAGCGCTCCGCCGAGCTCGCCATCCCGATCTTCACCGTCTCCCTCGGGACGCCCGACGGCATCGTCTACGGGCCCAACGGCGAGGTCCTCGCGGTCCCGCCGGACCCCGAGACGCTGCGCCAGATCGCCGCGGAGTCCGGCGGGGAGACGTTCGCCGTCGACCAGAGCGAGGAGCTCGACCAGATCTACGAGAACCTCGGCTCGCGGATCGGCACGAAGGACGAGGAGCGCGAGATCAGCGCGGCGTTCGCCGGCGGCGGGCTCCTCTTCCTCCTCCTGGGGATGGGCACCGGGCTGCGCTGGCGCAGCCGGGTGGTCTGAGCGCACGCGGGGCGCCCGCAGCGCCCGCGCGGTCGCGTCCCCATCCCGTTCCAGAAAAAAATCCGTCTCGATTGATTCATTTGCTAGCGTCGTGCTCCCGCGGCGCTCGCCGCGCTCGAGACGAGACAGAAGGAGAACCCCGTGTTCCAAGACAAGGTCGCGATCGTCACCGGCTCCGCCCGGGGCATCGGCCGCAGCACCGCCGAGATCCTCGCTGCGGGCGGCGCGAAGGTCGTCGTGTCCGACATCGACCCGGACGCC
Source organism: Paraconexibacter sp. (assembly GCF_059438195.1). Lineage (NCBI taxonomy): Bacteria > Bacillati > Actinomycetota > Thermoleophilia > Solirubrobacterales > Paraconexibacteraceae > Paraconexibacter > Paraconexibacter sp. The sequence goes on along the minus strand of NZ_JBLKKY010000010.1, from coordinate 43,476 downwards.
GCGAAGGCGGCCGCCGACGAGATCGAGGGCGAGGCCGTCGCCCACGCCGGCGACCTCGCCCAGGCGAGCGTGCCGGACGCGCTCGTGAAGACGGCGCTCGACAGCTTCGGCACCGTCGACATCATCGTCAACAACGCCGGCTACACCGTCGACTCGCCGATCCACAAGATGAGCGACGACGACTTCCAGGCGATGCTCGACATCCACACCATCGCGCCGTTCCGCCTCCTGCGCGCCGCGGCCCCGGTCATGCGCGAGGCCGCGAAGAAGGAGCGCGAGGAGGGCCGCGAGGTCTTCCGCAAGGTCGTCAACATCGCCTCGATGGCCGCCTACGGCAACGCGGGCCAGGCGAACTACTCCTCCGCGAAGGCCGGCGTCATCGGCCTCACGAAGACGCTCGCGAAGGAGTGGGGCTCCTTCAAGATCAACTGCAACGTCGTCGCCTTCGGGCTCGTCGACACCCGGCTCACGCAGGCGAAGACCGGCGAGACGACCGTCCAGGTCGGCGAGCGGACGGTCAACGTCGGCATCCCCGAGCAGGCGCGGCAGATGATGGGCGCCATGATCCCCCTCGGCCGCGGCGCGACGCCGACCGAGGCCGCGGGCGGCATCGTCTTCCTCTGCTCGCCCTGGAGCGACTACGTCACCGGCCAGGTCCTCAACGTGAGCGGCGGCCTCCCGCTCGGGATGTCGTCCTGAAGCCGACGGGCTCCGGCTGGCATCCTTCGGTCGCCTCCATGAGCAGCGCAGACGCGACGGATCCCGGCCGGAGCCCCACCGGCGCCCTCGAGCCGAAGCAGGCGCGCAGCCTGGCGACGCGGCGCCGTCTCCTCGACGCCGCCGTCGACGAGCTCATCGAGTCCGGCTACGCCCGCCTCACGACGGCGAGCGTCGCGAAGCGGGCCGGCGTCTCGCGCGGCGCCCAGCAGCACCACTTCCCGCAGAAGGCGACGCTCGTCGCGGAGGCGGTGCGGCATCTCGCGGTTCGGCAGCTCGAGAGCGTCCGCGCGGCATCCGCCGAGGAGAGCGACAGCCGGTCCCGCGTCGAGCGCGTGCTCGACCTCTTCTACGACTTCTACTCCGGCAGCCTGTTCGCCGCGATGCTCGAGCTCACGCTCGCCAGCCGCGGGGACGCCGAGCTCGCCGAGCTCGTGGCGCCGATCGACGGCGACGTGAGCCGGGAGGTGAACGAGCGCGCCACCGAGATGTTCGGCGAGGACGTGGCCGCCGTCCCGGACTTCGACGTCCGCCTGCGTCACGTCCTCAGCACGGTCCGCGGCCTCGCGCTCCTGCGCTTCATGGGCCGCTCGCGCTCGACGACCGACCGGCAGTGGGAGTTCAGCCGCGGCGAGCTGCTGAGGACCGTGACAGGCGAGTGACCGCGTGAGAGGATCGCGACCGTGATCCTCTACACGTGCGAGCTCGGCACGTTCGGCGGCGGGCTCCCGGCCCCGCTCGCCCATCCCTGCGGCCGGGCGGCGAAGGCGCTCGACGACGTCGGCGTCGCCTACGAGCAGCGGACGGTGAAGGGCGGCAGCATGAAGCCGTGGACGTGGCGGTCGCGCGGGGCGGACCGGGCGGAGATCGAGCGCCTCAGCGGCCAGCGGTCCGTCCCGATCCTCGTGCTCGACGACGGCGAGGTCGTCGTCGGGTCCGGCGAGATCGCCGCATGGGCGCGGCGGGCCGGCGCCCGGCCTGCGGCCGGCTGAGCGGCGACGCGCCCCCACGCGCGTGGGGTCCGGCGACTCCGGGCAGCGACCGGCATGGACTTTCTCACCCTCATCCTCGGCGGCACCGTCGCGCAGGGTGCGCTCTGGACGGCTGGCGTCGTCAGCCTCCTCTTCATCGGCTGGGTCGGCCTCCAGCTCGTGCGCCGCGTCCGCGAGTCCGCTGAGCTCACGGAGTCGACGCCAGGGTTCGGGGAGGACTCCCCGAGCGTCACCGGGCAGCCCAGCGCAGCCCGAGGCGAGGCTCGCGGTCGCCGTGTGAGCGACCCGACCCGAGCCACGCCCGCGCGGCCCACGCGCTGACCGGGCGAGCGGGCGCGGTCGAAGCGCGCCCGCTCGGACCCCGCTCCCGAACGAGCCGTCGGGCTCCCCGACGGCGATCCTCAGGCCGCCGTCCCGACCCCGAGCAGCTCGTCGGTGACGTGCTTCGCAGTGACGGCGCACGACTGCGTGCCGCCGTCACCGAAGTCGCGCACACCGTCGCCGACGTGGTGCAGGTTGTCGAGCGGCGTCGCGCGCGGCATCTCGTACCCCGACGCGGCGCGCTGCGCGGGCCAGTCGCCGCGCATGACGCGGACGTCGAGGACGCGCGTCTCGGGGTCCCGCATCCCGTCGAGCTCCTCCTCGAGCTCGGTGAGCATCGCCTGGACCTCCGCGTCCTCGTCGAAGTCCCCGACCGCCGGGCGCGGGACGCCGTAGACGACGGTGAGGTGCCAGCCCTCCGGCGCGAGCTCGGGGCAGGTCGCCGTCATGTTCCCGGCGTTGCAGATGCGCTCGGTCGCGCTGAAGACGATGAGCCCCGGGGTGTCGAGGAGCGGCTCGCGACTCGCGACGTGGATGATGACGTTCGCCGTCGGCCTCGAGGTCTCGCGGATGTCGCGGACGTAGTCGGCGCCGAGGACGTCCTCGCCGACGAGGTCGATCGTCGCGACCGGCCCGATGTTCGAGATCGCCGCGCCGCAGGTCACCTCGGCGGTCGTCCCGTCCTCGCGGCGGATCGTCGCGCCGGTGACGCGCCCGTCCCGCGTGTGCAGGGTCGTCACCTCGCTCGAGGTCCACACCTGCGCGCCGTCGCGCTGCGCCGCGCCCGAGAGCGCCTCGCAGACAGCGGCGGTCCCCTCGGGGTGGAAGCCGAAGTTGCGGAACGCGCCCTTCTGCATGAAGTACGTGAGGAACGCCTTCGCCGGGATCTCGTCGGCGTTCACGGCGAAGATCGCGGCCGAGAGGTTGCGGAAGAGGCGGTGGACGGTCTCGTTCGACGTCGCGCCGCCGATCCAGCCCTCGAGGGTGAGCTGCTCCTCGGGCATCTCGCCCTTGCGGGCGCTGCCGAGCTGGGAGAGGACCTTCGCGCCCTTCTTCGTGATCTGGTCGAGGAGGAACGCCCAGCCGCCCTTCGCCGGGTTGACGGTCTTGCCCTTCACCCGGAAGACGTTCGCCGGGTCGGGGTAGCGGAGGTCGAGCGTCGCCTCCACGTCCCTGAACGTCTCCTCCATCATGCCGCCGTTCTCGATCGCGACGGCGCCGGTGTTGATGACGAAGCCGTCCTTCTCGAACGACGACGCGCGCCCGCCGACGCGCTCGGCGCGCTCCACGAGGAGGACGGACTTCCCCGCGTGGGCGAGACGCGCGGCGGCGCACACGCCTCCCATGCCGGCCCCGACGATGAGGACGTCGACGTGCTGCTGGTCCGTGGTCATCTCTCTCCCTCCCCGCCCCTGACGGCGGATCGACTCAGCGTCCCTGCCAGTTCGGCGCGCGCTTCTCCGTGAAGGCGCGTGCGCCCTCGCGGGCGTCCTCCGAGCTCATGACCGGGTCGACGATCTCCGCCTGCCGGTCGAAGAACTCCTCGTCGCTCCAGCCCCACTGCTTCTCGATGACCTTCTTCGAGGCGGTGAGCGAGAGCGGTCCGTTCTGCGCGATCGCCGCCGCGAGCTCGAGCGCGGCGTCGAGCGCGCCGCCGGGCTCCGCGATGCGGTTGATCGCGCCGAGCTCGTGCGCCCGCTCGGCCGTGATGAGCTCACCGGTGAGCGCGAGCTCCATCGCGATCGCGGCCGGCATCCGGCGCGGGAGGCGGCGCAGCGCGCCCCCGGCGGCGACGAGGCCGCGCTTCGCCTCGGGGATGCCGATCTTCGCGCCCCTCGCGGCGACGATGAGGTCGCAGGCGAGGGCGATCTCGAGGCCGCCGGCGACGGCGAAGCCCTCGACAGCGGCGATGAGCGGCGTCTCGGACGGCCTGCGGACGATCCCGGCGAAGCCGCGGTCGCCCGCCCACGGGCGCTTCCCGGTCTCGCCGAAGGCCTTGAGGTCCATGCCGGCGCAGAAGCCCTTGCCGGCGCCGGTGACGACGCCGATGCGCAGCCCCGGGTCGCCGTCGAGCTCGTCGAGCGCGGCGGCCATCGCCTCGGCCATCGGCAGGTCGACGGCGTTGCGGACGTCGGGGCGGTTGAGGGTGATGACGAAGACGCCGTCGTCGCGGCGCTCCGTGAACAGCGGTTCACTCGACATGCGCCTACCCTAGTTCGGCGCCGACGATCGCGATGAACGACACGCACGTGCCGGGCCGGCCGCCGAGGTTGTGCGTGAGCCCGATCTTGGGATCGTGGAGCTGACGGTCCCCCGCCTCACCGCGGAACTGCGACCAGCACTCGAAGAGCATCCGCAGGCCGCTCGCCCCGACCGGGTGGCCGAAGGACTTCAGCCCGCCGTCCGGGTTGACCGGCAGCCGGCCGTCGAGGTCGAAGTCGCCGTTCAGCGCGTCGCGCCAGGCCTCGCCGCGCTCGCTGAAGCCGAGGTCCTCCATGAGGACGAGCTCGGTCGGCGTGAAGCAGTCGTGGACCTCGGCGAGCGAGATCGCGCCGCGCGGGTCCTCGATGCCGGCCTGCGCGTAGGCGTCCTGCGCGCAGTGGACGACCTCGTGGAAGGTCGTGTAGTCGTAGGAGGGGTCGATCGGGCCGCTCGCCGGGCCGGCGCACATCGCGAGGGACTTCACGTACATCGGCGTGTCCGTGTAGCGATGGGCGTCCTCGGCGCGGACGATGAGCGCGCACGCGGAGCCGTCGGAGACGCCCGAGCAGTCGAGGACCCCGAGCCGTCCGGCGACCTTGCCGGCGCCGGCGGCGATCTTCTCCTTCGCGATCTCCTTCTGGAACTGCGCGCGGGGGTTCTTCGCGCCGTTGACGTGGTTCTTCCAGGCGACGTGGGTCATCGCCTCGCGCATGTCGTCCGGGTCGACGCCGTACTTCTCGCAGTAGGCGGGGTCGAGGAGGCTGAAGGCGGCGGGTGCGGTGAGAGCGATCTCCGGGGCGGTGCCGTCGCTCGCGACGTTCGAGCGCACGAGGCCGGAGTAGCCGGAGTCCTTGAGCTTCTCGACGCCGACGGCCATCACGGTGTCGTAGGCGCCGGAGGCGACGGCGTAGCAGGCGTTGCGGAACGCCTCGGACCCGGTCGCGCAGAAGTTCTCGACGCGGGTGACGGGCTTGTAGTCGATGCCGAGCGGCTTCGAGAGGACGAGCCCGGACTGGCCGGAGCTCATCGTCCCGAGCCAGTACGCGTCGACGTCTGCCTTCGTGATGCCGGGCGTGCTCGCGAAGCACTCCTGCGTCGCCTCCACGAGGAGGTCGTCGGCCGACTTGTCCCAGTGCTCGCCGAACGGCGTGCAGCCCATCCCGACGATCGCGACCTTGTCCTTGATGCCCTTAGACGCCATGGGTCGGCCTCGCCTTCCAGAAGTAGTTGTGGACGCCGCCGGTCGTGTAGAGGCGGCGGAACGTGAGCTCCATCCGCGTGCCGATCTCGACCTCCTCGGGGCTCGCGTCGGTCACCTCGAGGGTGTAGCGGCCGCCGCCGTCGAAGTCGACGACGGCGTCGATCATCGGCGGCGCCGGAGAGAAGGCGAGGCGGTCGACGGTGTACGTCGCGACCCGGCCGTCGCGGTCGGAGAGGCGGGCGCGCTCCATCTCGTCGACGGCCCCGCAGCCCGCGCAGACGCGGCGCGGAGGGACGTGGACCTGCCCGCAGGCGGTGCAGCGCGTCCCGACGAAGCCGAACTTCCAGGCCTCGCCGCGCTGCGACGGCGGCGCGGCGGGACGCTCGGGCTCGGGACGGCGCGGCGGCTCGCGATCCAGCAGACCGCGCCACGTGAGGTACGTCGTGTACGAGATCTCGCGGCCGACCGAGGCCTGCTCGGCGACCGGGGCGCCGCGGCGGGCGGCGTCGATGCCCTCGCCGACGCGGAGGACGAGCGCGTCGGCGCCGTCGGAGGCGACGACGAGGAGGATCGTCTCGCCGGGCGCGGCGCGGTCGAGGACCGCGGCGAGGCGGACGCCCGGATCGGCCGTGCCCGCGTAGCCGATCGGCGGGGCCTCCTCGGGGTGCGTCGCCGGCAGCGCCTTCTGCGCGCTCTGGGCCGCGCGCTGGTGGGCGCAGGAGACGATGACGTGGTCGGGCGTCCCGATGCCGGCGTCCTCGAGGGCCCGCGCGGCGACGTCGGCGATGAGCGGCGCGTAGACCTCGAGCCCGAAGCGCTCCTCCCACTGACGCGAGGCGCTCTCCCCCGGGAGCCGCCAGCGGTCGAGGAACTCGGCGGTCGTCGAGGCCTGCGCGACGATCTCGGCCGCCGGCCGATCGGCGTCACCGAAGAGGAACGCCGCGGCGGCGTCGCCGCCCGCGCGCTCGTCGGCCGAGCCGGGGAGCCCGGTCCGGAGATCGGCGAGGACCGCGAGGCCGCCCGTCGCGGCGGCGGTGCGCAGGGCGCCGACGGCGCTGCGGGCCGAGCCGGCGGCGTCGACGGCGAAGCCCTCGTGCGGGAGGTCGAGCGCGACGTGGATCGCCGAGGCGTTCGTCTTGTCGAGGTAGGGCGGGGCCGTCGTCGCGAAGACGAGCGAGCCCGGGACCGGGCGCTCGCCCTCGGAGCCGTTGACGATCGGCCGCGCGGCCTCGACGCCGAGGGTCGTCGCGTCCTCGTCGTAGGAGGCGACGGCGCGCACGCCCTTCCCCCCGCCTCCGCCGAGCGCGGAGCCGATCTCGGCACCGGTGAGCCGGTGGCGCGGCACGTAGGCGGCGTAGCTGACGATCCCGTGACCCATCCGTCCTCGAATCAATCGTACTGCCCGGACACTCTGTCCGAGGGTATAGCATCGGCGCGTGACCGAGCGTTCAGGCCAGGACATCCGGCTCTCCGTCGAGGACGGCGTCGCGCACGTCGAGCTCCATCGGCCCGAGAGCCTCAACGCGTGGACGCCCGAGCTGGGCGGTGAGCTCACCCGCGTGCTCCGGGCGGTCGGCGCCGACCCCGAGGTGCGCGCCGTCCTCGTGAGCGGCGCCGGGCGCGCGTTCAGCGCGGGCGCGGACGTGAAGATCCCCCGCGAGTACACGCCGGAGGGCGACATCGACCTCCACACGCGCCTCGAGCGCTACTACAACCCGGCGATCCTCGAGCTGAGGACGATGCCGAAGCCCGCCGTCGCCGCCGTCCACGGCGCCTGCGCCGGGCTCGGCGTCTCCCTCGCGCTGGCGTGCGACCTCGTCCTCGCCGCGGAGTCCTCCTACTTCCTGCTCGCGTTCGTCCACATCGCCGTCGCGCCCGACGGCGGCGCGATCCCGCATCTCGTCCAGCGGATCGGCCCGGCGCGCACGGCGCAGCTCGTCATGCTCGGCGAGCGCCTCCCGGCCGCGACCGCGCACGAGTGGGGCATCGTCAACGCCGTCCACGCCGACGACGCGGTCCACGCCGAGGCGCGCGCCACCGCCGAGCGCCTCGCCGCGTCCCCCACGGTCGCCCTCGCGACGATGAAGGACCTCATCCGCGAGAGCGCGTCCCACGGCCTGCCGGAGATGCTCGCCCTCGAGGCGCGCCTGCAGCAGCGCCACGCGACGACCGAGGACTACGCGGAGGGCATCGCGGCCTTCAAGGAGAAGCGCAAGCCGGCGTTCCGCGGGCGGTGACCCGGGCACTCGCCCGCCCGCCGCCCCGCCTGGCGAGGTGTGACGTCAGAACCTCGCTTTCCGAGATTCATCCGTCACACCTCGTCGGGGTGGACGAGTGCCAGCGCTGCGAGGACGTCGGCGACGACGACCGCGGGGCGGTGGACGACGTCCTGCCACGTGAAGCGGAGGATCCGCCAGCCGGCACGCATGAGGAGGCGGTCTCGCTCGCGATCGAGCTGGAACTGGAGCTTCGTCCCGTGCGTCGCCCAGCCGTCGAGCTCGATGCCGAGCCGCTGATCGCGGTACACGAGGTCCACGAGGAGCGGCTGCCCACCGCGGACGAGGACCGGAGCGTTGATCTCGGGCGCGGGCAGCTTCGCCTCCTCGACGAGGAGGTGAGCGAGCCGCTCGAGGAAGCTGCGGTGGTCGGCCGGCGGGACGAGGAAGGGGACGAGGGCCCGTCGCAGCTTCGGGAGCCCGGCGCGACCACGCGCGTCGGCGAGCGCCGCATCGAGCGCGGTGAGATCGAGGAAGCCGGCGCGCTCGACGACGTCGAGCGCGCCTTCCAGCTCCGCGACCGTGAGATCGCGCGCGAGGTCCGTGAGCGTCCTCGCAATCGAGGTGGCCCGCAACCCGGCCGCGTTCACGTCGATCTCGTCCTCCGCGAGCCGACGGGTGCGCCGGACGTCGACGCCTCGGAGCTCGAGCGGCCCCTGCAGGACGACGACCTCCGGGACGAGCGGCCACGATGCGAGGCCGCGGACGGCGAGCGAGCTGCGGCGCGCGACCGCTCCGCGATCGCCGACGGCCAGGGCGGCGGCCCACGTCTCGCCCTCGGCCGACAGTCCGGGACGACCGTAGGCGTACACCCCCCAGTGACGCTCGAAGAGCTGACCGCTCTCCAGTCGCCGCGTGATGCCCGCGGCAGAGAGCCCGGCCGCGCGCAGCTGACGGTGACCGACCGCACCGCCCTGGAGGTCGGCGGCGCGCCCGGCACGCTCCCAGGGAGACGGGTCTCGGCGGACGCGACGGCGTGGCATGCCGCGAGCGTCGCCGCCGCACGCCCCGGACGGGGCCGATGTCGCCGCTTCTCCTGGGGTGTGACGTCAGAACCCCGCATTCCGAGGTTCTGACGTCACACCTCGCGCGGGGGCGCTCAGTCGCGCGCGTAGAGCGCGCCCCAGACGACGTCGGCGAGGCCCGTGGCGATCTGGTCGATCTTCTTCGGCGTCGCGCCCGGGCCGAGCTGCAGCGTCGTGCGCTCGATCATCCAGCTCAGCGCGGCCGCCGTCGCGGCGGGGTCGACCTCGCGGACGGTCCCGTCCTTCTGGCCGCGCTGGATGAGCTTGCGGACCGCGGTGACGAAGCCCTCGACGCTCTCGCGGTACATGTCGCCGACATCGGGGTCGTAGACGGCCGTCTCCGCGACCGCGACCATGACGACCTCGTCCTCGTGGAACGCGTCGAGGATGCCGCGCATCGCGTCCTTCACGAGGTCGTAGGTGACGCCGTCCCGCGCGTCGAACCACGGCCGCGCGCCCTCGTAGAACGTCCGCAGCGTCGACGCGCCGATCGAGCGCAGGAGCGCGCCCTTGTCCTCGAAGTAGACGTAGAACGTCGACCGCGCCATCCCGGCCTCGGCGACGAGGCGCTCGACGCTCAGCTCGGTGAAGCTCTCGCCCTCCGAGACGAGCGCCGTGATCGCCCTGCGCATCCGCGCCTCGATCTCGCTGCGGCGGTCTGCGCGCGCGGCCTTGCTGCGGCGTGTCGTCGATGCCATGACGCGGCATCGTACAGGCTGTCCGGACAGCGACCCGGACGGGCCGGGCTCAGTCCACCGCGGGCCGCTCCTCGCGCCAGCGGAAGGCGCTCGGGTCGAGCAGCGGCTCGAGGCCGCCCTTCGGCAGCCAGGCGAGCGTCTCGAGCTCGAGCGCGTCGAGGTAGCCGACCTTCCCCGTCTTGAGGTCCTCGATCCGCAGCCGCGCGTCGTTGCCGTCGTGATCGATGCTCAGCCGCACGGAGGCGAACTCGCTCTCGACGACGTCGTCCATCAGATGAGGAAGGAGAGCGTGTGGATCGGACGGTCGTTGTCGACGAGGACGACCTTCTTGCGCACCATGCGCAGGTCGCCGTCGACGCGGCGCAGGACGTACTCCGAGCGCCCCGCCCAGAACGTCGTCCCGCGCTCGCGGCTCTCGACGACGAGGAAGTTCGCGCCCGCGGCGATGTCGTCGGGCAGCTCCGGATGAGGGTCGAGCAGCTCGACGTTCGACACGAGCCGCCGCAGGTCGGACGGCGGCGTCTGCGAGTGCCGCTTCCCGGTGTGGAGCTGCTTGATCCGCGTCGCGATGCGCGACCGGTTGTCGAACAGGATCGACATCTGCTTCGTCGGATCGATGTCGGCGCCGTTGGCCGGGACCCAGTAGAGGGCGTCGTCGGTCCACAGCGACTCCCAGTCGTCGTAGCGACGCTCGTCTTGGAACCGCGCCTCGCGGTAGATGAACTGCTCGACCTCCTTGAGCAGATCGACGTCGAGCGCGGTCGTCATGCGCCTGCCTCCATGAGCGAGCGGTAGTGGCGCCAGATCCCGCGCTGCGGGACCTCGTCCGTGTTGTTGCCGATGAGGAACCCGTTCTCGTCGCGCCGCTCGCGGTGCGTCCCCCGCTTGATGACGAGCCACTCCGGCCGCAGGGCGGTGACGCCGCGCTGGTTGCGCTCGTACATCTCGGTGTCGTCGGCGAGGAGGAAGCCGGCGGGCCCGACGGAGCCGATCGTCTGCTGGAGCAGGCGCCGGTTCATGTCCTCGCAGCCGGGGAACTGCACGGCGGTCGAGTGCTGGATCGTCTCGTCGACCGCCGTCGGCTGGAGCACGAACATCTGGATCTCGGCGATGAAGAGGTTCGGGAAGACCATGACGTGCGGCGCGCCGTCGATGAGGACCTCGCGCGCCTTCTCCGCGCCGTAGGCCGCCTCCATCTTCGCGACGTAGCCGGGGACCTTCTCCGGCTTCGTCCCGAACCAGTAGAGGGGCTGGCCGATCCGGCGGAACTCCGGCCGCAGGTCGTTCTCGGTGTGCCCGTTGCCGTAGTCGCGCGACACGGCGATCGACTTCTCGTCGTAGAGCGCGCCGATGCCGCTCTCGGCCACCTCGAAGATCGACGAGTGGACGAACTGCGGGTGGTACCCGTCCGTCTCGTTCTCGAGCATCATCTTCCAGTTCGCCTTGGTGCGGTGCTTGAGCCACCCCGCGCTCACCTCGACCTCGCCGGTCGGGGACAGGGCGCAGAGCCGGTCGAAGGCGTCGCGCGCCGGGCCGAGGTGCTCGAGGAGCGTCGGCCCCTCCTCCGCGAAGGACCCGAAGACGAAGCCCTTGTAGATGCCGATCCGCGCGACGCGCCCGAGGCCGAGGTCCTTCTTCGCCTCGCGCCCGCCGTACCCCGAGTTGAACGGGTAGCCGAGCAGCCGGCCGTCGTTGGCGAACGTCCACCCGTGGTAGGGGCAGCGGAAGGCGCTCGAGTTGCCCTGCGCCGCGTCGCAGACGAGGTTCGCCCGGTGCGTGCAGCGGTTGAGCAGGAGGTGGATCTCGCCCTGCTTGTCGCGGGTCATGATCACGGACTGCGGGCCGATCGACTTCACGACGTAGTCGTTGGGCTCGGGCACCTCGCTGACGTGACCCACGTAGACCCACGTCCGGTACCAGATGCGCTCGAGCTCGGCCTGGTAGACGGCCGGATCGGTGTAGAGCGACCCGTGGACGCGGTCGTGCTCGATGAGCGCGTCCCAGTCCGGGGTGCGGGATTCGACGAGGCTCATGGCGCCAGGCTAGCACGTCTCGGGACAGCTCGACCGGACAGAATGTCCGACCTCCTGCCCCTCGATCGCGATCGCGCCCCGCTGCGGGCGCGGCCCGGGTCTTCGCGACTCACCCCCTGATCTTCGTCACCTCCGCGGCCGTCTTGTTCAGCTTCGCGATCCTCGCCGGCCCGAGCTTCCACGACGTCCTTGCACGGACGGCGACGTCCGTGGAGACCGACGCGTCGAAGCCGCGGAACGTCGTGCAGCGCTTCGCCGTGCGCCGCACGAGCGCGATCCCGTCGCTGCCGCGGACCTTCACCTCATAGGCCTTCGCACGGGCGACCGAGTTCCAGCAGACGCGCACGCCGTCGCCCTTCCGGCTCACCTGGACCCCCGACGGACGGGGCACCGCCGGCGGAGCGGGCTGCTCGTAGCGCGCCTTCTTCAGCGCGATCTTGCGCACCGGGACGCCGCCCTGCTCGATGATGGCGTGGAACCGGCGGACTCCGGAGGTGCCGACCTCCTCGGGGATCGGGAACGACCCCGTGCCGCCCTTGCCGGACCTCGTCCTGCCGACCTCACGCGTGTACGTCCGGGCCTGCTCGATGAAGCGCACGACCTGCCCGCGCGCCGCGCCGACCTTGTACTCGAGCCGCCGCTTCCCGTTCTTGCGGACGACCTTCGCAGTCGGCGTGAGCGAGGTCGGGAGCTTCTCGCGCGTCTGCACGGTCGTGAACGGGACCGAGCCGGGCCGCGCCTCGACGGTCCAGCGGCCGCGCTGCGCCTTCGGCACGGTGATGATCGTCGTCGGCTCGAACCCGGCCTGGACGCGCGGCAGCCCCACCGCCGGAGGCCGCCCCGGGGCGTCGGCCGGCCCGGCGGGGTCGTACCCGAGCGGGACCGGCGTCGCGAGCTGCTGCGGCGGGATCGCGTCGGCCACGAGGACGCGCGTCTGGGTCCTCGGGTTGAAGTCCCTCGCGTTCGTCACCACGGATCCGTCGGCGCGCAGCACGGTCATCCCGGGCTTGTCGGGGACGGTCACCGTCCGACCGCGAGGGCCGCGGAGCACGACCCGCGGGGCGCGTCCCTGCGTGCCCTTGAGCTCGAAGGCGAGCGGCCGCCCGGCCTGCTGCGCGGTGACGTTCACCGCCGCGCTCGCCGCGGCCGCGAGCGGCGCTCCTCTCCCCGAGCGGGTCCGCACGTCGATCGGGGAGACGAGGCTCGCCGCCGAGCGGATCCGGATCGACGTGAAGCGATCCCAGTCGCACCCGCCGAAGAGCTCGACGCTCTTGCCCCACGGGTAGATGAAGCCGCCCGAGAGGACGAACGCCTCGGCGCACGCGCCGACGCCCTTCGAGGAGACGAGCGCCTGCACCTTCACGCAGGCGGGACACGCGAGGTAGGCGATCTCGACCTTGCCGCCCACCTCGAACGCGAAGTCGGGCTCGACGATGAAGTAGCCGAACGCCTCACCGCCGATCCGGTACGGGCCGGAGTACGTCGGCGAGATGCCGAACTGCGCGCCGATCTCCAGATTGTCGTCGCCGGTGCGGAAATCGAGACCGCCGTTGACGTCGAACTCCTCGACGAGCTTCAGCTCACCGCGGACGGCGACCCACGTCTGGGCCTTCTTCGTCGGGATGCCGACGCCCTCGATGTCGACGCCGAACTCCTTCGTCTTGATCGCGCAGCCGACCGTCTTCTTGCCCTTGTCGAGGACGGCGACGAGCACGCAGACGTTGAATCCCACGATCTCCTTCTGCTTCTTGTCGCCGGGGCCCTGCGCCGGTGGGAACCGGCCGGCGAGCTTGCCCTGGATCGTGAAGTTCCCCGGGGCCCGCTGGACCTGCGCGGCGAAGCAGTCGAGCTGGACCGGCCCGAGGATGATCGGCGCTCCGCTCACGCGCGCTCCCGCGAACTCGAAGCCGGTGAAGTCGCCGATGCGCAGCCCCGCCGGGCCCACCTTCGTGCCGACGTCGGCGCAGCGCAGCGACGTCGACGTGCCCTCGGGGGGAGGGGGCTTGAACGGCGCGGCGAGATCGAAGGTCTTCGCGCCCATCGGGATCTTGAAGAGCCCGGCCCCGTACCAGCCGTCCGCGGGGTAGTGCGCGAGCCGGAACGTCTCGATGCCGAGGGGCCCGAGCGTCTTGCCGCTGAGGTCGAGCTCGAAGTCGGGTTCGGCGCCGGCCTTGACCCCCTTCTCGTCGACGGCCTGCGCGGCCTTGACGGGCGGGCCGTGACCGCCGAGGACGACCGGGGAGGTCCCGTCGCCGGTGATGACCTCGTTGAGCCCGATCCCCTCGCTGCTCTTCGTCGCGCTGGGGACCGCCGCCCCGTTGAAGAAGGCGCTGCGGCTCGGCGAGAGGTGGAGCCGGCCGCCGACGAGCCGGAAGCCGCTGAGGTCGACGTTCGGGGAGCCCTCGAGCGCGACCAGCCGCGAGGTCTTGCCGGGGACGTCGGGGTGGCTCTTCTGGCCGGGGATGACCACCATCCCCGCGCTGCGCCCGGCGGGGAAGCTGCGCGTGAAGAAGCCCTCCTTGTAGAAGAACTCCCAGTTGAGCGGACCGCCGTCCGTCGAGCGGACGCTGCCGTTCGTGTTGACGACGACCCGGCTCGAGTCCTCGTCACCCACGCGCCGCACCACGACGCCGTTGAGCGACAGGAGCGCACCGGTGCGGGGCCGCCAGTCGTTCGCGGCCTTCGGGTCGTCCTTGACGAGGCAGCCGGTGACGGCCGAGGACGAGAAGGGGTCGATCGCGTTCGCGCCGGCGACGGTGAAGGCGCGGAACGGGATGCCGCGCGTCGTCAGCGGCTCCTTCTTGCACACCGAGACGGTGACGTCGCGGCGCACGGTGACGAGGTAGGGGATGAGGACGCCCTTCTCGACGAGAGCAGGGACGTCGGCGTCGCCGCCGACGATCGTGATGCCACCGAGGAGCTCGGCGAGCTTCTCCTGGTAGTCGGGGTCGCCGTCCTTCGGGAGCTTCGTCTTGTCGAGGGCGAAGCGGCGCGCCACCATCGTGATGGTCCGGCGTCCCGCGGCCTGAGGGCCGTAGTTGTGCGCGACGACCGGCGCGACGACCGCGTTGAGGTCGCGGGTGAGGTCGCCGCGGCCCCCGCCAGCCGGCTCGATGACCGTGCCGTCGCCGAGGTCCCAGCGCACGGTCTGGGTGGCGAACCGCAGGCAGACTTCCTCGATCTGCCTCGTGGTGGCCTGCGCGGCCTTCGCCTTCCCCGCCGTCTTGATCGTCACGGCGCCGACGCCCGCGTAGGCGGCCGGGTCGAAGAGCTTCTCGGGAGCCGGGTAGGGGAGGTCGAGGACCTGCGTGGCCGACGGCTTTCTCGTCGCGAAGCCCTTGCCCGCCTTCACGCGCGCGACCTCGAAGCACATCTTCGAGCTCGCGGTGGCGTTCTCGAAGGTCTCGACGTCACCGATGATCGCCTCGGGCGGACCGGCGATCGCCCCGCACTCCATGACGGCCGCGACGCACACCGCCGCCTGGGAGAGCGTGAAGGGCTTCGTCGCGGCGCCCGGCTTCTTCCCGAACAGCGCGCCGCCCGCCCCGCTCTTGCTCACGGGGATCTCGACGCGGACGACGCGACGCGCGCCGTCGGCGGCCACCGCCGTCACGTCGACCTTCTTCACGCCCGCGGACGGGAAGCGCGTGGAGTACCGAGGCGCCGCGGTCGCGGCCGCGTCGGCGAGCGCGATCTCGATGGGCGCGCCCGACGACGCGGACGCCTTCGCCCCACCCGCCCGAGGCCGGCGCAGGGTCAGCCGGCGCTCGCGCGCGGCGGCCGCCGGCCGGCGGTCCGCCATGCGTAGAACAGCGGGCGGAAGCCGCGCTCGCCCCGCTGACGCAGGCGGATCGTCACCTTCTGGCCGGGCTTCGGCCGGGCCGGCGTGACGGTGACCTGGGTGAGGACCGGACGACCGACGGCGATCGGCAGCTCGCCCGTCGCCGTGCCGCCCGGACCGGTCGCGCGCACGCGCACGACGGTCGCCCCCGGCCGCCCGAACGACGTCTCGAGGACGGGCGAGGCCCCTGTGCTCCGCGCGAACGCGCCGCTGCCGTCGACGTCCCAGTCGTAGCGCGTCACCGCGCCGGTGAAGGTCGCCGTGTACGTGGCGGGCTCGGCGACCGTCACCGAGGTGGGGCCCCGGACGCCCCCGTCGCCGGGGGGAGGCGGGGCGGGAGCGGCCGGCGCCGGGGCCGCACCGGGGCCGGCACCCGGGCTCGGAGCGGGGTCCGGGGCGGGGGACGGCGCCGGATCGGGTGCGGGGTCGGGGGCCGGTGCGGGGACGGGCACCGGCGCGTCCTCGATCTTCGCGACGAACGCGTCGCGCATCCCGCCCGACGTCGGCTGGACGACCCCGGGCGTCGTCGTGAAGCCGTCGGTGCCCCCGGTGACGAGCGCATGGCCGTCGGGGCTCGCGGCGAGGCCCGCGATGCTCGAGGAGCGCTCCGCGGCGTCCGGCAGGCGCAGGTCGTCGATGCGCTCCGTGAGCGCGCGGTCGAGCCGCTCGACGACGGGCACCTCGAAGAACCCGCTCTCACCGATGGTCCTCGGCACGTCCTCCGTGCGTCCGACCCACAGCCGTCCCGGACCGGCGAGCGCGATTCCTCCGACGGCGTCCCCGCCGTCGCCGCCGAGATACGTCGAGGCGACCCGCGCGCCGTCCCCGACCTGCAGGGCCGCGACGAAGCCGTCCGAGGGTCCGCGTCTCGTCGCCTGGATCGGGGCGGCGAGCGGGAAGTTCGCCGAGGCGGTCGTGCCCGCGACGTAGGCGCGTCCGGTCGCTGCGTCGAGCCGGACCACGCGGCCGCTGTCGTCGTCCGCGCCGCCGAGATACGTCGACCACGTGAGGGCGGGGCCGTCGATCCGAGCGGCCCAGGCGTCCTGCCCGCCCCCGTTCGCCGTCTGCGCCTGGGGTCCGGCGGTCGGCAGGTTCGTCGAGGTCGTCGCTCCCGTCACCAGCAGGCCACCCGTGCCCGGGACGACGTCGACGCCGAGAGCGCGATCGATACCGCCGCCCCCGTAGCAGGTCGCGAGCGTGGTTCCCAGTTCGCCGGGCAGCAGGCGCGTGACGAACGCGTCGTCGCTCCCGAGGCCGCAAGCCTGCTGCGCGTCGACGCCGTCGAGGTTCGACGTCGTCGACCCGGCGACGACGGCCGCGTCCCCATCGGCGGCGATCGCGCTGCCTCGATCGGTCCCGGATCCGCCGAGATACGAGGACGTCTTCAGCGCCCCGTCCGCGCCGAGCCGGGTGACGAACGCGTCGGTGCCGCCCTGGGCGACGGTCGAGAGGTTCGTCCGCCTGAGCGCGAAGGGAGTCGTCGGGAAGTCGGCCGACGTGGTGCTGCCCGTCACCGCGACGTCGCCGCTCGAGAGCACCGCGACCGCCAGCCCGAAGTCGTTGCCGGAGCCGCCGAGGTAGGTCGAGAACAGCCGGGTCGACCCGTCGGGCGAGAACTTGGTGACGAAGGCGGTGCGAATGCCGCCCGGGTTGGTCGACTGCGCCGCACCCGCGGTGACGGGGAGGTCCGGCGAGCCGGTCGAGCCGACGACGACGGCGGCGCCCTGCGCATCGACGGCGAGGCCACCCCCGCTCTCTCCCGCCGACCCGCCGTGGTAGGTCGCGTAGAGCACGACCGGATCGATGACGAGCGGACGCGAGCGGTCGTAGTCGCCGACCGCGAAGGACACGTCCCGGCCCTTCAGCACGAAGCGGCCTGGCACGCGGGCGCGGCCTCCCTCGGTCTCCTGGAAGACGACCGGCCGCCGCTGCGTGAGCCGGCCGGCGGGCGTGGAGATCGCGAGCGCGCCGTCACCATCGATGCGTGGCCTGGCGGCGCCGCCGACGCGGAGTCGCACGGCGGATGGGTTCGACCCCGGTGCGACGACGAAGTCGTACTCGAGCGCCCCTCGCTCGGAGTGCACGTGCAGATCGACCCCGGGCCACACCTCGTCGTAGCGCACGCGGCCGTAGGTGGGGACGTCGGTGCGCCAGCGCGCCGGGTCGTCGCCGCGGTAGTCGTGGATGACGCCGGCGAGTCGGCGATCCGCGGTGGGGGCGAGCCCCCTGCGCGCGCCCGGGAGGGCGAGGCGAACCCGGTCCTCCGGCGCACCACCGCGCGAGAGGGCGAACGTGAGGGCGCGATCGCCGAGCAGCAGCGTCGCTCCGCTGCCGCGCGCCACGTACCGGGCGTCGGGGTCCGCCGCAGACGCGGGCTCGAAGGCGACGGGCGCCGTCGGGCCGGCGGAGAGCGCCGCGTCCTCGGTGCTTCCGCAGCCTCCGAGGGCCGCGACCGCGAGAGCCGCCGCAGCGGCGACGGCGGGAGACCTCCACGGTGCGTGCGACATCCTGGCGCCTTTCATGCGCCGAGATTCTCATAACCGGGCTGATGCCGACCCGGATTTCAGGGTAGACCTGAGATCGCCCCGACGGGGCTCAGCCGACCATCCCGACGGAGAGCCCGCCGCTCACGTTGAGCGTCTGCCCGTGGACGTAGTCGGACCCCGGCGAGCAGAGGTAGTAGATCCCGCGCGCCGCCTCGTCCGCCGACGCGCCGCGCCCGAGCGGGATGTGCGCGGCGAGACCCTCGCGCGCGGCCTCCGGGAGGTCGGCCGTGAGGCGCGTCTCGATGAGCCCGAAAGCGACGGCGTTGACGTTGATCCGCAGCGCGCCCCACTCCTTCGCGAGCGCGCGCGTGAGGCCGACCGCCCCGCCCTTCCCCGCCGCGTAGGCGACCTGGCCCGCGTTGCCCATGACGCCGGCGAGGGAGACGACGTTGACGACCTTGCGGAAGACCTCACGGCCCTCGGCCAGGTCCTTCTTCGCCGGCTCGCGCAGGTGCGGCGCCGCCGCCCGCAGCAGGCGGAACGGCACGACCGTGTGGATGTCGAGCATCGCCTGGAACTGCTCGTCGGAGATCTTGTGGAGAGGGCCGTCCCAGGCGTAGCCCGCGTTGTTGACGACGATGTCGAGCTTGCCGAACGTCTCGACGGCGTGCGCGACGAGGTCGTCGCACGCCCCGTCGGCAGTGAGGTCGGCGACGTGCGCCGAGCCGTCGGTGGCGAGCGAGCCCGCCACCGCGCGCGCCTCGTCACCGTCCCTGTCGCTCACGACGACGTGCGCGCCGGCGTCGGCGAGCATCCTCGCCGCCTGCTCTCCGATGCCGCGACCGGCTCCCGTGACGATCGCGACCTTGCCGTTCATCTCAGCCATGGTCGGACACACTATCCGGTCATACTGTCCCCTGTTACTGTGGACAGCCTGTCCGATCGAGCTGGAGGAGCCATCGCATGACGCCCACCGCGACCGACGTCGACCTCGCCGGGATCGACCTCTTCGACATGAAGTGGCACGCCGACGGGCCGCCGCACGAGCTGTTCGCGCGGATGCGCGCCGAGGCTCCCGTCCGCTGGAACCCGCTCCCCGACGGGACGGGCTGCTGGTCGGTGACGAAGCACGCCGACGTCTCGGCGATCAGCCGGGACACGGAGACGTTCTCCTCGCACCAGGGCGGGATCTTCCTGCA
This sequence comes from Paraconexibacter sp., assembly GCF_059438195.1. Lineage (NCBI taxonomy): Bacteria > Bacillati > Actinomycetota > Thermoleophilia > Solirubrobacterales > Paraconexibacteraceae > Paraconexibacter > Paraconexibacter sp. Next base: position 24,485 of record NZ_JBLKKY010000010.1, on the reverse strand, counting down.
CCCCGACCAGGTCGTCTCGATCGACCTCACGCGGAACCTCCTCCTCTACATGGATCCGCCGCAGCACACGAAGTACCGGCTCCTGCTGCAGAAGGCCTTCACGCCGCACACCGTCGCCCAGATGGAGGACGACATCCGCGCCCGCGTGACGAAGACGATCGACGAGGTCGTCGAGAAGGGCGAGTGCGACTTCGCCCAGGACATCGCGGTCCCGATCCCGCTCGGCGTCCTCACCGAGCTCATGGGGGTCCCCGAGGAGGACATCGCGAAGTTCTACGAGTGGACCGAGCACATCGAGGAGGCGCAGCGCTCGCCGGAGCCCAACGCGGCCGCCGAGGTCTTCGTCGAGATGGCCGGCTACCTGCACCAGCAGATCGAGCGCCAGACGCAGGAGGGCATCGAGGACTCCCTCGTCATGAAGCTCCGCCGGGCCGAGGTCGACGGCGAGAAGCTGTCCGATCCCGAGATCCTCGTCTTCTTCGGCCTCCTCGCGTTCGCCGGCAACGACACGACCCGCAACACGCTCGCGACCGGCATGGAGACCCTGCTCGCGCACCCCGACCAGCTCCAGGAGCTCGTCGACGACCCGTCGCTCATCCCGAACGCGGTCGAGGAGATCCTGCGCTACACGAGCGTCGTGCAGTGGTTCAACCGCACCGCGACGAAGGACACCGAGCTGCGCGGCGAGCAGATCAAGGAGGGCGACCGCGTCGTCATGTGGTACACGAGCGCCTCGCGCGACGAGGAGGTCTTCGACGATCCGCAGACCTTCGACATCCACCGTGACAAGCCCGACCACAAGGCCTTCGGCGGCGGCGGCCGCCACTTCTGCCTCGGCGCCGGCCTCGCGCGCGCGGAGCTGCGGATCGGGCTCGAGGAGATCACCCGCCGCATGAAGGGCCTGCAGCGCGCCGGCGACGTCGAGCGCCTGCCGTCGCACTGGGCGCACGGCCTCGTCCACATGCCGGTGAGCTTCACCCCGGGCGACCGCGAGTCCGCCTAGGTCCCGCCTCTTTGCATCTCGACGGCCAACGGCGGCCGTCGAGATGCAAAGTCCGGCGCGCGCGCTCAGCGGCGCAGTGTGGCGAACGCCTTCTCCATCCGCTCGGTCACGTCGGGGTGCCAGATGACCTCGCGGTACATGCTCGTCTCGAACGAGAGCGCGCTGATCGGGTCCATCGCCGGGGAGCGGAGGATGAGCTCCTTGTTGAACATCGCCGACTTCGTCGTCGTCTCGGCGATCTCGCCCGCGAAGGACGTCGCGGCCGCGACGACGCCGTCGTCGACGAGCCGGTCGACGAGCCCGATGCGCAGCGCCTCGTCGCTGTCGATCCGGGTGCCCGAGAGGGTGAGGAGCTTCGCCTGGCTGAGGCCGATGATCTTCCACAGCGGCGAGAAGTACGGCGTGAGGCCGAACTTGATCTGCGGGTAGCCGAAGACCGCGCCGCGCGCGCCGAAGCGGATGTCGCAGAAGACCGCGATGTCGAGGCCGCCGCCGAGCGTGGGACCCGCCACCGCGGCGATCGTCGGCTTCGGGTAGTCGAGGAGCTGACCGTACGCGCGCAGGCAGAGGTCGCCGTACTCGAACCGGGTGTCGTCGGTGAAGGTCGACTGCAGCTCGAGGTCGAGGCCGGCCGAGAAGACGTCGTCGCCGCCCGTGACGACGACGCACGCGACGTCGTCGTCGGTCCGCCACTCGATCAGCTGGTCGGTCATCTCCGTGAAGATCGCTGGGCTCAGCGCGTTGCGGCGGTCGGGCCGGTCGAACCGGATCGTCCCGATTCCGTCGGCGACGCTCGCCTCGATGTCGGTCCAGGAGCTCATGCGCGACCTCCCGCGAGCGAGACGAGGTAGCGGCCGCCGAGCTCGCCCCGGCGCGGCGGCAGCAGATCGACCTGGCGCATCATGTCGACGATCTCGTACGACGACAGGTACTGCGCGAGCTTGCCGTCGACGAACCGCAGGAAGATGTCGCAGCCGTGCGTGTCGAACCGCTTGCCCGAGTCGACCCCGGGCGGCGGGCCGCCCTGCTGGCGGAAGAGGACGACGCCGCGCGTGCCGTCGGGATCGAAGAAGCGGCCGATCTCCTCGAACGACACGTCCGGCATGACCCTCCAGATCTGATCGGTGTAGCGACGCACCCCCTCGATGCCGTGGATGACCTCGGGCCAGAAGACCCGGTCGTCCCACTCGATGTCGTCGTGCAGCAGCGCGAGGACCTCGTCCGTGTCGTGCGAGTTCCATGCGGCGAGCCAGCGCGACGCGAAGTCCTCGAGGAACGCGTGGCGCTCGGCGAGCGCGCTGTCGGGGGCGATGGCGGGGTCGGGCGGCACGGGCTCCTCCTGCGGTCGGGCGACTGAATAGATCAAAAACTCTATTACGTGCCGCCCGACGTTTCCAGTCCGACCGCATCGAACTCGACATGCAGTATGAACTCGGTGTACAGTCGCGCCACGGAGACGCCGTCGCGGGACGGCAGGAGGGAGGACGGGGTGAAGGCCGCGCTCGACCCCACGCGCACAGGCCGTCGGCTGCACGACAGGGACGCCGCTCTCATGCGGCTCTCCGCGGCCCTCCTGCGCGTCGAGCTCCGAGAGGGGCACGTCGTCGTCGTCGAGGGCCCGCCCGGCATCGGCCGCTCGCGCCTGCTCGACGAAGCCGCCCGGCTCGCCGGCAGCGCCGGCCACGCCGTCCTGCGCGCCCGCGGGACGGCGCTCGAGGTCGGACACGCCCTCGGCGTCGTGCGCCGCCTCGTGCCCGACGCCTTCGCCGACGGCGACGCGGCGCACGACCGCTTCGCGCGCTACGCCGCGATTCAAGCGCACCTCTGTGAGCTCGCGCGCGAGCAGCCGCTCGCGCTCGTCATCGACGACGTCCAGTGGACCGACGACGAGTCGGCGGCCGCGCTCGACTACATCGCCGAGCGCATCGCCGAGCAGCCCATCGCCGTCGTCGTCGCGATGCGCACGGGAGATCCCGCGGGCGACCGTCCGGCGATCCGCCATCTCCTCCACCGCGCGCAGGCCGACTCGCGCGTGCGGCCGGCGTCCCTCGGCGCCGACGCCGTCGCCCGCTGGACCGAGGACGTCGCAGGCACCGAGCCGGACGCCACGCTCGTCCGCGCGATCCACCGCGCGACCCGCGGGGTCCCCGCCCTCGTCGACGCCGTCCTCGGCGCGCTCGACACGAGCCGGGGCGGGCTGCGCGACGCCGACATCATCGGGACGCTTGCGCCGGAGGCGGTCGGACGCGACGTCGCGATGCGCGCCGCCGCCCACGGCGCGGAGGCGGTCGCTGTCCTCGAGGCCACCGCCGTTCTCGGTGAGGCCGCGACCCCCGCCCGGGTCCGGCGCCTCGCCGGCGGCGAGGCGGGCGCATTCGCCGCGCTCGTCGAGCGCCTCGTCGCCGCGGACCTCCTGCGCCGCGACCGTGAGCGCCTCGTCTTCGCCCAGCCCGTTCTCGGGCGGGCGCTGGGCCGCGCTCTGCCGCCCGGCGACCGCCCGCGGCTGCACGGCGCCGCCGCGCGCCTCCTCGCCGCCGAGCAGGCCGATCCGGAGGTCGTCTGCGCCCACCTCCTCGATGCCGAGCCCGTCGACGAACCCTGGGCGCTCGCCGCGCTGCGGGCCGGAGCGCGCGAGGCCGAGCGCCGCGGTGCCCCCGCGATCGCGGCCGCCTCTCTGCGCGCGATGCTCGACCGCCTGCCCGCCGAGGACTGGCCCGCCGACGTCCTCATCCGCCTCGGCCGCGCCGAGGCGGCGAGCGGCGCGCCGACGTCGACGCATCGCTTCACGCAGGCCCTCGAGCGCGTCGACGACCCCGCCGAGCGCGCCGCCGCGTTCGGCGCCCTCGGCGAGACGCAGTTCCGTCACGGTCGCCAGTCCGACGCGGCAGAGACGTTCCGGCGTGGGTCGGAGGACCTCCGCGACCTCGCGCCAGACCTCGCGCTCGACCTCGAGGCCTCCTACATGTGCGCGGCGCTCTATGTCGACGGCATCCACGATGCCGCGATGGCGCGACTCGAGGCGATCGCCGAGGACATCGGCATTCGCGCGACCCTGCGCACGAGCGAGCGGATCCTCCTCTCGGTGCTCGCGCTCCACCGCGCGATGACGACGCCGCCGGCCCGCGACGCCGCCGACATCGCCCGCCGCGCGCTCGGAGACGGCGGCCTCTTCCACGAGCCGCCGTCCGTCCTGCTCGGCGCCCACATCGCCGCGTTCGCTCTCTCCTGCTGCGGCCAGGCGGCCGAGGCCCAGCCCCACGTCGCCGCGGCGTGCGCGTCGGCGGCGGCCACGGCGGATGCTCCCGCGCTCGCCGAGTTGCGCGTGACGAGCGCGATCATGTGGTGGGCGCGCGGCCGACTCGACGAGGCCGCCGACGACGCGCGCGCGGCGATCAGGGAGACCTCTCACCGGCCGCTGGGCTTCGGGCCGATGGCGCACGGCATCCTCGCCCAGGTCCTCATCGAGCGCGGCGACCTCGACGGCGCGCGTCGCACGATCGACGCCGCGCTCGACGGCGCGATGGCGCCCCCCGAGATCCCGGGGCCGAACGCGTGGCTCTTCTTCGCACGCGGCCGCCTGCACCTCGCGGAGGGCCGTGCCGACGAGGCGCTCGAGGATCTCCTTGCGGTCCGCGCGGCGTTCGGCCCGTACTCCGCCGTGAGCCCGGGGCTGCTGCCGTGGCGCTCGACGGCGGCGCTCGCGGCCGCCCGCGTCGGCGGCGAGCACGTGCACCTCGTCGACGAGGAGATCGCGCTGTCGGAGCGGTTCGGGCTCGACGTTCAGCTGGGGGCGGCGCTCTGCGCGAAGGCGCGGGTCTCACCCGACGCGGACGCCGCGGGGCTGCTCACGCGGGCCGTCGACATCCTCGAGCGCTGCGATCACCCGCTCGAGCTCGCCCGCGCCCTCTGCGACCTCGGGAGTGCGCACCGCCGGGCGGGTCGGCGCCGCATCGCGCAGGACCACCTGCGCCGTGCCGTCCAGATCGCCCACGAGTGCGGAGCCGCCGAGCTGCAACGGCGCGCCGAGGAGGAGCTGCGTTCGTGCGGCGCCCGCCCGCGACGCGTCGCGGTGACGGGAGCCGACAGCCTCACCCCGAGCGAGGAGCGGATCGCGCGGCTCGCCGCCGCCGGCCGCTCGAACCGCGACATCGCCGACGAGCTCTACCTCACGCGCAACACCGTCGCCTGGCATCTGCGCAACACGTACCGCAAGCTCGCGGTCGGCTCACGCGCCGAGCTCGCCGGCGCCCTCGGCGACGCGTAGCGCGCCCGCGTCCGGCTCGTGCAGGACGGCGCGGCGCATCGCGACGAACATCGCGACGAACCAGATCGCGAACACGCCGACGGCGACCCAGAAGCCGAGCAGGCCGTCCCAGGCGAGCGCGCCGTCCCGGAAGAACGGGATGAAGCCCGCGGGGACGAGCAGGACGGCGACCCACACGTTGACGTAGCCGAGCCAGCGCGGCAGGACGGGCGTCGCGGACCGGTCGGCGAGGATCGCGAGGCCGATGAGCGCGTACTGGAGGCAGAAGGGCTGGACCGGGGCGAACGTCATCACGAAGCCGACGTCGTTGAACGCCTGCACGATCTCGGCCGGCTGCTCGGGCCGGTAGGCGACGATCGCGAGCATGAGGAAGTTCCACGCGAAGAACGCGATTCCGAAGAGGCCCATCGCGAGCTGGGCGACCGAGAACAGCGGCCCGGCGGTGCCGACGCGGCGAAGCGTGATCGCGACGGCGACGGCGAAGAGGACGTAGAGACACCCGCCCCACACCGCCATGAGCAGCCCGAGGCGCTTGAGATCGGTGTCCGTCTGCCAGAGCGCCTGGACCTCGGTGGCGGACAGCTCCGGGGAGGGCGGCGGAAGGAAACCCGCGAAGCCGCAGAACCCCGCGAGAACGAGGACGATCGCGACCGGCCCGCACCACATGAGCGCGAGGTGGAGGCGTGCGGGCACGTCGAGTCCCTGTCCCGGTCCGCCCATCAGCCGACCCCGACGACGAGCCAGACGACGAGGAGCGCGCAGACTCCAACCGTCCACGCTTCGTAGAGGAGGCGGAGCGGCCCGCGGAGGTGACGCACCTCCATGAACTCGCTCATGACGATCCGCACCTTCACAAACGCGATGACGAGGACGGCGGCCGACGCACCCGTCGCGGCGTCCCCGTCGTCGGCGCCGAGGACCGCGGAGGCGATCGTCGCGACCACGAGGAGGCCCCAGGCGACGACGGCACGGCTGGTGGGCGCGCGCAGGGACATCAGCGCACGAGGTAGAGGAGCGGGAAGAGCACCAGCCAGAGGAGGTCGACCATGTGCCAGAAGCACGCGCCCCCATCCACGTACGCCGCGTCGATCGACGCGGTCGCGCCGCGTCGGAGCCGGTGGGCGAGGAAGGCGAGGACCGCGAGGCCGATGAGCACGTGCATGAGGTGCAAGCCGGTGAGGGTGAAGTACGAGGTGAAGAAGGCGTCCTGCTCGACCACCACCCCCGCGCGCCCCTTGTCGACGTACTCGGCGACCTTCACGACGACGAAGGCCACGCCGAGCCCGGCAGCGGCGAGGACGAGCCGCCGCGCCCGTGCGAGCTCCCGGGCGCGGAAGGCCGCGACGGCGAGGACGACGACGAGCGAGCTCGTGAGGAGCAGGAGCGTGTTGGCGGCGCCCGCCGCGACGCTGAGCGTCTCCTGTGAGCGGCGGAAGACCTCGGGCTCCTGCGCGAGACCGTCGAGATGCGCTGCGAAGAGGAGCGCGAACACCGCGAGCTCGCCGAGAACGACGATCCAGAGGCCCGTCTCGGTGGCGGGGCGGCGAGCACGAGCCGGCTCACCCGCTCTCACCGTCTCCCGCGTCGGTTCCACGTCGTCGTTCTACGGCGAAGGACGGTACGCGCGCGCCCTCATCCCATGAGGGTCTTTGCGTCGTAAATAGATCAGACGCTACATTCATGCCACCAGTCCCGGTGAGAGGAGAGCCCGTGTCCGACCCCCGATACCTCCGCACCAGCGTCGCCGACGCTGTCGCGATCGCGCAGCTCGATCACCCCGAGAAGCGCAACGCGCTCGGCTGGGAGCTCCACCACGAGATCATCGCCGCGCTCGACGCGTGGCGGCACGACGACGAGGTCTCGTGCGTCCTCTTCATCGGGACCGAGGAGATCTTCTGCGCCGGCTGGGCCCTCGACGTCCTCGACGGCATCACCGCCGAGGACCGGCGGCGGTTCACCGACCTCGCGCTCGAGCTCATGGTCGCGATCGAGGACTTCGGGAAGCCCACCGTCGCCGCGGTTGCCGGGATGGCCCCGGGCTACGGCATGGACATCGCGAACATGTGCGACGTCACCGTCGCCGCCGAGAACGCGGCGTTCGGCTCCACCCAGGTGAAGTACGGGATGAACGGCTACTACTTCGGCCTCCAGAAGAAGATCGGCGCGGGGGCCGCGCGACGCCTCTTCTTCACCGGCGACCCGGTCGACGCCCACGAGGCCTACCGGCTCGGCCTCGTCGACGTCCTCGTCCCGACCGGGACGCTCCGTCAGCGCGCCCTCGAGCTCGCGCGCCAGATCGCCGAGATGGGCCCCGAGATGGCCGTCGTCCTCAAGGAGGTCGCGCTCCGCGCCCAGAACATGGACCACCTCGGCGCGCTGCACTACGAGCTGCGCGTCACTCACGATCTCACGCAGCGCGAGACGTTCCGCGACCGCACGCACCGCGGCCTCGCCCGCATCCGCGCGGGCGACAGCGCCGCGACGGAGCGGCTCGGGAGCGGTCGGTCCTGAGCCGGTCAGCCGCCCAGGCCGCTGCGGGTCCCCGCGCCCCAGCGGTCGGGGTGCAGCGGCTCGAGGACCGACGGGTCCGCGCCGAGGAAGGCGGCGACGTCCTCGTCGGACCACGCGCCCTCGCGCCGCGCGGACGCCGCTGGCCGGGGGTGCGTCCACACGGTGAGCTCGCGCCCGTCGAAGTGCAGGACCTGGCCCGTCACCGCGCGCGCGACGTCGGAGAGGAGGAAGGCGACGAGCGGGACGACGTCCTGCGCCGGGCCGAACGGCACCTGCGCATCGTCGCCGCCGCGCTCGCGCATGAGGTCGACGACGGGCTGCGTCATGTCGGTGAGCGCGACCGGGTAGAGCGCGTTGACGCGAATTCCGTCCCGAGCGAGCTCGAGGCTGAGGGCGCGGGTCATCGCGATGAGCCCGCCCTTCGCGGCGGCGTAGTTGCTCTGCCCGACGAGCCCGAAGAGGGCGCTGCCGGACACGACGTTGACGATCCCGCCGCCGCCGGTCTCGCGCATCGCGCGGACGCCGGCCCGGCTCAGCGCCCACGCCCCGCGGAGGTGGACCGCGACGACCTCGTCGAAGTCCTCGCCGCTCATCTTGCGCAGCGTGCGGTCGCGCGTGAGTCCCGCGTTGTTGACGACGAGGTCGACATGGCCGAAGCGCTCGATGGCCGCCGCGACCATCCCGTCGGCGACGACCTCGTCCTGGACTGCACCGGGGACCGCGGTCGCCGCGCCGCCAGCCGCCTCGATCGCCGCGACGACCTCGGCGCAGCGCTCCGGGTCGCGGCCGTTGACGACGACCGCCGCGCCGCGCGCGGCGAGCCCCTCGGCGAACGCGCGGCCGAGACCCCGCGTCGAGCCGGACACGACCGCGACCTTGCGGTCGGACGAGCTGGTGGACGACACGGGGCGGCAGGCTATCGAGCATCGCCGTGCTCCCGCCAGCGGCAGGAGTACCGTGGCCACGTGTTCGTCGTCACCGCCCGCGCGACCGCTCCCGGACGTCCGGCGGTCGGATGACGCCGCCACCACGTCCGCCCGCACGCGCCGCGGGCCGGCCCCCCGGCCGGTCCGGCGCGGCCCGAGGCGACCTCCTCGCGGCGGCCCGGGACGAGTTCGCCCGCAACGGCTACGCGGCGGCGCGGATGCGCGACATCGTCGACGCGGCCGGCGCGTCGTTCCCGACGCTCTACCACCACTTCGGCAGCAAGGCCGGGCTGTACGCCGCGGTCGCGCGCGAGGTCAACGACGTCGTCCTCGGAGCGTTCGAGGACGCCATCGCCCCACACCGAGAGGTCGTCGAGCGGGTCGACGCGGTCATCGAGGCGACCGTCGCCCTTCAGGCGACCGAACCGACGATCGCGGACTTCGTCGCCGCGGCGCCGGTCGACTTCGCGCGCCATCCCGAGCTCGAGGTCGCCGCCGACGAGATGCACCGGCTCGGCACCTTCGTCGATTCGATCGTCGACGGGGGCGAGCTGCCGCGCGGCACCTCCCGCGCCGAGGCGGCGCAGGCGGCCCTGCTCCTCATCTTCGGGCTCAGCCGGCTTGCGGTGACGACGCCCGCCGACGAATACGCCGCGGCCGCGCAGACGGCGCGCCGCCTCCTCCACGGGACGCTCCTGCGCTGAGCGTCAGCCGGCCGGCGGCCGTGCCTGCGCCGCCTCGAGCGCGCCGACGATCGCGTCAGCGACCTTCGCCGGGGCCGACAGCCCGGGGGCGCCGGTGAGGTGCCCGTGGACCGTGCGCTCGGCGCCCCATACGGCGACGGACGCGTACGCGCGAGCCTCCTCGGCCGTCCAGGCCCGCGTCTCGGGGGCGGAATCCGCCATGATCGCGGCGGCGACCGCGGAGGCGAGACGGTCCACGGCGGCGAGGTAGCGGATACGCAGCGGCTCGACGCGCGGCCAGGCCTGCATCGCCGTGAGGACGAGCTCGCGGTGGGCGCCCGCCTGCCGCACGGCGCGCCGCACTCCGCGTCGCAAGGCCTCCCCGTGACGCATGTCCGCGTCGCCGAAGATCGCGGTCAGGCGGTCGCCCGCCGCGTCCAACGACCCCGCGATCGCCGCGACGAACGCGTCGTCGCAGTCCGAGAAGTGCGTGTAGAACGTCGTGCGGGAGACACCAGCCGCCGCGATGACGCGCGCGACCGTGAGATCCTCGCGTCGCGCGCCGTCCTCCAGGAGACCCGCGACCGCGGCGAGGATCGCCGCCTCTGCGCCACCGGCCGTGCTCACGCGACTACCGCGTGCGTGCTGCCGTAGACCGCCGCGATCCAGCTCTCGCGGATGGCCCGGACCGTCGCGTCGCCGTCCGGGAGCCCGGCGTCGACGCCGCGATGCCCGATGTAGAGCGCCCGCTCCGTCCCCCAGACGAGCATCGCCGCGATCGTCTCGGCCGGCGCGCCCGAGGGGGCCGCGCCGCGTCGCCGCTCGCGACGGATCTGCCGGGCGATCGCCTCGGTGAACGCCCGCGCGATCTCGTCCCACACCTCGCGCAGCGCGGGGTGCACGTCCATCGACTCGACGAGAGCGGCCATCACCGCCCCGTGCTCGAGCCACAGATCGACCGACACGCGCAGGGCAGCGAGCATCGGCTCCGGCGGCGGCGCCGCGTCATCACCGTCCCATTCGCCCGCGCGCGTGTAGATCTCGCCGAAGATGTCGCCGGCGAGCGCGCCGACGACGTCGTACTTCGACGCGAAGTAGAAGTAGAAGCTGCCCTTCGAGACCTCAGCCTCGCGGATGAGCTCGGCGATCTGGATGTCGTGGAGAGAGCGCGTCCGCAGCAGCCGCTCGAGGGCGCTCATGGCAGCACGTTCGACGGAGCTGTCACCACGATGCCGCCGCGGGCGCTGGCGCGGAGGGTGGAGGCCGGCCACCGCGCGAGCCTAGCGCAGGACCGCGCGGAGTCCAGACCGGATGTTCGGTCTGGACTCGCGCGTCAGTGCGCGAGCGCGTGACCGCGGAGCGCGCCCGCGATCGTGCGCGCGACGAGCGCCGGCTCGTCGAGGCCACGGGCGCCGGTGAGGTGACCGTAGACCGCACGCTCGGCCATCCATGCGATCGCCGCGGCGTCGGACGCCGCCGCGCCCTCGGGGAGGAGCAGTTCGCCGACGGTGTCCGCGACGTTCCCGATCGCCGCGAGATACGGGCCGCGCAGCTGCGCGAGGCGCGGCCATTCCTCCATCGCGACGAGAAGGAGCCCGCGATGTCGGGCCGCCGCGACGACGGCCTCCTCGATGACCCGCTCGGCGCTCCCTCCTCCGTTGGGCCCGCAGGCCCGCAGCCCGTCGACGATGATCTCCGTTCCGCGCGCGAGGAACGGGGTCATCGCGGCCGCGAGCGCCGCGTCGACGTCGTCGAACTGGGCGTAGAACGTCCCGCGCGATACGGCGGCGCGGCCGATGATCGCGCGCACCGACAGGTCGTCCCGGCCGTGGCCGTCGGCGAGCAGCGCGAGGACCGCCGAGCGGATCGCCGCCTCGGACGCCGGTCGCGTCGCCGTCCTCACGCGACGGCCCCGACGTCGGCGCCGCGGAGGACCGCCGTCCACAGAGCACGGAGGGTGTCGGTGACGTCGGGCGACGCCGGCGCCGGGGCGCGGTGGAAGACGTAGAGGACACGTTCGGTCCCCAAGGCAAGCGTCGCCGCGACGGTCGCTGCAGGAGGCCCCGGAGGGAGCGTCCCGGCGCGACGCTCCCGCGCGACGAGCGGTTCCAGGGACAGCGCGAAGCGGCCGACGAGCTCACGGTGGACGTCGCGCACGGCCGGCTCGGACGCCGCGCACTCGATGATCGCGACGATGAGATCGGTGTGCTCATCCCACTTGCCCAGGAGCGTGTCGAGGGCATCGAGCACGGTCTCATCGCCGGCACCGTCCGTCCGCGGCGTCGCGAACACGTCCCGGGCGAGGCGCGCGAGGACGTCGTACTTCGACGCGAAGTGGAAGTAGAAGCCCGCACGCGAGACCTCCGCGCGCTCGATCACCTCGGCGACCGCGATGTCCCGGATGCCCCGCTCCGCGAGCAGGCCGGCGAGCGCGCGGGTGCAGGCGCCGTCGACGCCGCCCGGGCGCTCAACAGGCCGCCGTGACCCGCTCATATGTGCCCTGGGCATCGTTCGGCCCGGACTGCTTCGCGCCGGTGGTGATGTCGTTCGCCTCGCCCGGCTTCGGGTACGGGTTCCACCCGGTGAGGTGGACGCCCTGGAAGATCCCGGCGTTGAGGAGCTGGCTGATCGAGTCGCTCGCCTTCACGGTCGGGGAGTCCGCGCCGATCCCGACGTACAGCCGGGCGGCGTGGCCGCTCGCGTCGTAGTAGTTCGTCGCCGAGGCCATACCCGCGACGAGCGACGTGACGTCCTTCGCGTACGGCGCGAGGTAGTCAAGCGCGGGCCGCGCCTCGCAGAGGGTCCGCTCGAGACCGGGGAGGGTCGTCCGCAGCGGGCCCGCCGTCCGCTCGAGGCGGTCGAGGACGCCCTGCAGCGGCGGGGCCGCGCGAGAGATCTCTGCCGTGAGGCGCCGACCCTCGAGCGCGGTCGGCCGCAGCCGTCGGACGGCGGGGTCGAGGTCGTCGATCGCCCGCGAGAGGTTCACGAGGACCGGCGCGACATCGCCCGTCGTCTCGCGCAGGACGCCCGATGTCGACCGCGCCTGGCGGAGCGTCGCGGGGAGCTCGTCGATCACCGTGCGCAGCGCCGCGTCGCGCTCCGCGATCGCGGTGAACGTGCCACGCGCGTCGCGCGCGAACGTGCGCAGCTCGGTCCCGCGAGTGGCGACCGAGCGACCGAGAACGCCGAGGTTGTCGACGAGTCGTGCGACCTCGCGGCGGTCGTCGTCGAGGAGGGCCGCGAGGTTCGACCCCTCGTCGAGGAAGTCGCTGCCGCCCTCGACGAGCGCGTTGAGCTTCTCACCGCGCGAGCCGACCGCGCCGCCGAGGTCCTGGAGGAGCGTGCGCGCCCTCTCCCGGGTCTCCCCCTTGAGGACCGAGAGGATCTCGTCGATCTCGACGTACTCGTTCGCCTGCGCGATCCGCATCGTCGCGCCCTCGGGGAGCATCTCGGCCGAGCGTCCGGGGACGACCTCGAGGTGGTTCTCGCCGACGAGCGAACGCAGCCGAACGCCGACCCGGCTGTCGACCGGGAGGGGCCCGTGATCGGCGTCGACCTCGAGATCCACGCGGACCGCGCTGCCGGCCCGCTCCACCTCGGTGACCCGGCCGACGGTGAGACCGGCGATATGCGCACGTTCGCACCGGGCGCGAGCGTCACGGCGGACGGGACAGTCGCCGACAGCTCGTACGTGTCCTCGCCGAACGACACCCTGCCCGCCGACCACACGACCCAGAGGGCCACGACGAGGGCCGCGATGGGCAGGCTCACGAGGAGCGTGGGGGCGCGGGAGACGCGACTCATGGCGTTCCCGCCTTCGGCTTCGTCGTCGTGCAGGTGTCCTTGCCGGGGACGAGGCTCGGGTCACGCGCGAGCGTCGCGGAGCCGAGGCTCGCGACGAGGTCACCACGCACGGTCGCGCCATGGTCGTCCTCGAACTTCGTCACCGAGGGCGTCCACTGGAAGAAGTTCTGGACCGCCTTCGTCACGGTGCAGCGGTCGAGGGCCTCCGTGACGTGGTCGATCGCGCCGATCTGCGGTCGCAGGGCGCCGATCGCCTCGTCGAGACGAGCGGCGACGGGGCGCAGCTCGACGGTGAGCGGTCGCAGCCGCTCGACGGGCTCCTGGAGCGCGTCGACGGCCGGGGCCGCGTCACCCGCGAGCCCACGGACGGCGGAGAGTCCGTCCGGGAGCTGCCGAGCGGTCGGCCCCAGGCCGGTGAGCGCCGCGTCGACGTCGGGAAGGACCTCGCGTACGGTCGCGAAGCTCGACTCGAGCGCCCCGAGGGTGCCGGGCAGCGCGGCGAGCGTGCGGTCGAGGTCGCCGTCGGCGGACTCGAGGGTCCGGAGCGTCGCGCCGCCCTCCCGGACGAGCTCGCGGATCGCCTCCTCGCGGCGGGCGAGCTCGTCGGTGAGGACCCCCGTGTTGGTGATGAGCCGCCGCGTCGCGCGCTGGCGGCGCTCCACCTGGCGGGCGATCCGATCGACGATCGCGACCGTCGGGGCGAGCTCGGCGAACGCCGCCCGCAGCCGTGCACCCCCGTCCTCGAGGCCGCCGCCGAGCTCGTCGAGCATCGTCGAGAGGTTCGCGCGCACCCGCGGCTCGAAGACCCCGAGCACGTCGGCGACGTCCTCGGAGGTGTCGGTCTGGGCCGGCGCGAGCGGCTCGTCCTCGTCGGCGAGCCCGGCCTCCGGCGTCCCGCGGTCGACGACGTCGATGATCATGTCCTGGAGGGCGGTGTTCGGCCGCAGCCGTGCCTGCGCGTCCTTGTAGATCGGGCCGAGGTCGCCGTCGAAGTCCGCGGTGATGACCGCCACTCCGTCGCGCAGCTCGACGTCGCCGATGCGCCCGGCCGGCAGGCCCTTCACGGTCACCTCGTTGGCGCTCGGGACGACCGCGCGCGCCGTGTCGACCTGGAAGGCCACGGTCTGGCGCTCGGCGAGGGGATCGACGCCCACCTCCGAGAGGACGTACCCCCAGAGGCCGAGCGCGAGCGCCGTCGCGACGACGATGACGACGACCGGACCACGCGAGCGCTTCGCCTCGAGCCGGAGGCGGTCAGCGGTGATGCGGTCGCTGAGGTTCTCGCGCACGCGGCTCACGGCGCACCTCCGAGCAGGTCGCCGAAGCCCTGAGTGAGGAGCTCGCAGCTCACGAGGTCGTCCGCCCGGGTCGGGTCCGTGAGGAACGTCTTGCACGGGAGCGCCTGGATGGGACGCTCCCCGAACTGCGCGGAGAGCTTCACGAGGTGACCGCCCTTGTCGAAGCGGGACGCGACGCTCGTGAGCCCGGCGAAGGTCGGGCCGATCATCTGGTAGGCGGGCCGCTCGGAGATCGGGTCGATCTCGGCGAGCCGCGGGAGGATCTTCTCGTCGAGGCGGGCGATGCTCGGCGCGATCGCCTCGAGCATCGGGGAGCCGTTCGTCGCCGCGCGGGCGAGCGACGTCACGGCCGGCCGCAGCGAGACGAGAAGCGGCTTCGCGCGGTCGAGCAGGCGGTCTGCATCGACGAGCACGGGACGCAGCGCGTCGACAGCGGGAGCGATCTCACCGGCGGGCTCGCGCAGGTCGGCGAGGAGCGGGTCGGCGAGGGCGAGGGTCGAGTCGAGGCGCGCGAGCGTCTCCCTCGCCTGCGGCATGACGCGCGCGCCGCGCGTGAGCACCGCGCGGATGTCGGCCTCCCGACGAGCGGTCGTGCGCAGGGTCGCCGCGGCCCCCTCGACGACGTCGCGCAGCGGCTCGTCGCGACCGTCGAGGGCGTCGACCGCGCGGCGCGTGCTCGAGACGAGGGCGGGGAGATCGCCGGCTCGCTCGCCGCGCAGGGCGCGCACCGCGGCGCTCGCCCGCGGCGATGTCTCGCCGAGAGCGTCGAGCACGCGGGCGGGCGCGTCGGGATCGTCGAAGGCCTCGGGCACCTCGGCGAGCGTCGACCGCAGGCCGGCGATCTCGCGCTCGCGGAACACCTGCAGCACGTCGTCGACATCGACCTGACCGTCGGTTCGCGAGGCGGGCAGGACGCGATCGCCGAGGACGGGCGCCCCGGGCGACCCGCGGTCGAGGTCGACCGCGAGCGAGCCGCCGAGGACGGTGCGGGCGCGGACGACGGCGCGCGCGTCCTCGTGGACGGGCATCGCCTCGTCGCCCACCTCGAGCTCGACGGTGGCCGTGCGGCCGTCCTCGTCGAGGTTCATGTCGGTGACGCGCCCGACCTGGACGCCGGCGACGCGGACCGGGTCTCCCACGTTGAGGCGACCGGGGTTCTCGAACTGGACCCGGACCTTCTCGCCACCGCCCTGGAAGGCCCCCGGGAGGACGCCGCCGAAGACGAGCAGGGAGATCGCGGCGATCACGAGGAGGACGAGCAGTCCGAGCCGCTCCTTCGCGGCGGTTCCGAGGCGCTCGGTCATGGCTGCCCGTTCCCGGCGACGACAGGAAGGAGGTCGCCCGTGTACTCGCGGCCCGGCGAGTACTTGCAGGCGCCGGGGTAGACGTCCTGCTCGACGAGCGGTTCCGGGGTGAGGGTCTGCCCGAGGCCGGAGATGAAGTCCGGCCCGGCGATCGCGGTGACGCGGAAGTTGTGGAGCGGGCCGAAGTCGAAGCCGGCGTCCTGACCCCAGCCGAGAGCGCTGTGCCAGTTGTCGCCGAGGTTGACGAGGTCGCAGCCGTACGGACCGACCGTGCGGACGATCTCTCCGATCGGGTCGAGCGCCTCGCCGGTCGGCGCGAGCTGAGGACGCAGCGCGGAGGTGAGCCCGAGGGTCGGCGGGATCGCCTCACGGGCCGCCCCGACGAGCGCGGCGGCGCGACGCAGCGGGACGTCCGCGGTGTCGAGGAGGACGCTCGTCTCGCGCAGCGCCTGGGGAGCCACGGGGAGCGTGCGGTTCACCGATCGCGCGAGGGCGCGGGCCGACGCGAGGACGCGACGGCCGTCACGGAGCGCGGGGGTCGCCGCCGCGAGCGTCGGGGGCAGCTCGTCGAGCGTCTCCCGGACCCCGTCGCGCTCCTGCGCGAAGACGCGCGCGGTCGCGGAGGCGGGAGGGAGCATCCGCGCGAGGTCGTCGGACGACGCCTCGGTCGCCTCGGCGGCACCCGCGAGCGACGGGACGAGCGTCCGCGCGGCGTCCGCGCGGTCGAGGACCGCGTCGATGACGCGGCGTGCGTCGCGCTGCCCCTCGGGGAGCACGCGGAGCCCGTCGTTGAGACCGTCGCCCCGCGTCGCGAGGCCCTGCCCGAGCCCGCCGAGCGTCGCCCGCAGCCCCCCGCGCGTCTCGGCGTCGAACGTGTCGAGGACGTCGGGGACGCCGGAGGTGAGCGAGTCCTCGCCCCCCTCGAGGGTCGCGCCGTCGGCGAGGGCGTCGGGGCTCTCGCCGGCGACGATCTCGAGGTAGCGCTGGCCGAGGAGACCGCGGGCCCGGACCGCGACGGTCGAGTCCGCCGGGAGAGACCCGGTGCCGGGATCGAGCTTCAGCTCGACCTCGGCGCGGCGCCCACGAGGCCGGACCTCGATGACCTGGCCGATGCGGATGCCGCGCACCCGGACCTCGTTGTGGGGCTGGAGGTTGCCCGCGTCGGGGACGACGGCGGTGAGCTCGGTGTAGGCGCGGCCGGGGAGGCCGTCGGGCGACCGCAGCGCGATCCCGACGAGGACCGCGAGGACGACGGCGACGACGAGCCCCACGAGGGCGACGGTCGTCGCGGGGGGATGGTCGCGGCGCGGCCGGCGTGTCGTGCGACCGCTCATGGGGCGAGGAGGAAGTCGAGGAGATCGTCGGATCCGGAGCCGCCCGACGGAGCGGCGGTCGACGCCTCCGGCGGACGCTTGGCGCCGAGTCCGCCGAGGACGCCGTCGAGCACCCCGCCGACGGCCTCGAGGGGCTTCTCGAGCGCGTCCTCGACCGGACGCAGCAGCTCGGGGACCGGACGCTTCTCCGGCGTCGCGGGCGCACCGGACTCCGGCGCCGGGGTCGTGGGCGTCGACGGCGCCGCCTTCTTCGGCCGCGTGCGCCGCGGGGTCGCCGGATCGTCGGCGGTGAGGCGCTTCGTGAGGCTGTCGATGAGGTCGCGCGTGATCGTCACGTGTCCGCGGAAGGCGTGGCCGACGGCGTCACGGGCCTGGATCGTGCGGGCCCAGCCCTGAAGGAGCCCGAGGAGGTCCTCGATGCCGTCGTCGGCGGCCTTCGTCACCGCGGCGCTGTCGCCGATGACCTCGGCCGCCTCGGCGGCGACGGGGCGCGCCTCGGCGAGCACGGGCGTCGCGTTCCTTCCGAGGTCGGTGAGGAGGGGCGCCGCCTTCCGTGCCTGGGAGAGCGCCGGGCCGGCGGCGGTTCGGAAGCCCGGGAGCTCGGCGAGCGTGCGCTCGAGCTGCGGCGCCGTCCGGGTGAGGGTGCGCGCCGCCGGACCGAGCGGGGCGGCGGTCGCATCGAGGTCGGTGAGGAGCGCCCGCAGCTCGCCGAGGGCGCCGGGGGCGCGGGCGAGGGTCGCCCGCAGCTCCGCGCGCCGACCCGAGACGGTCTCCATCGCCTCGCCGGCGTCGTCGACGAGCTGTGTGAGCGCCTCGCGCTCGGCGGTGAGGCGCGAGATCGCCGCGTCCGAGGAGGTGAGGAGCCGCTCGAGGGTCCGGTTGTCGGAGACGAGATCGCCGAAGAGGGCGTTGATGTCAGCGATGAACGGGGGGAGGTTCCGGATCGACGCGCGCAGGTCCGCGCGGCGGCCGCGGAAGGCGCCGCCCGCCTCGTTGAGGAGGATCTCGAGGCGCGTGCGGGTATCGGCGTCGAGGACGTCGAGCACCTCGTCCAGCTCCGTGGACACCCCGATGCGCTGCCGCGGGATCCGCGCGCCGTCGGCGAGCGGCTGCGCCGCCTCCCCCGGGTCGAGGTCGACGAACTTCGCGCCGACGAGGTTGACCGAGCTGATCGACGCACGCGCCCCCTTCCCGGCCGTGACGACGTCGTCCTGCAGCTCGAGCTCGGCGACGACGCGATCCGCCGCGTCGAGCCGGAGCTCGCCGACCTCGCCGACCTCCGCCCCGCCGACCTTCACCGGCGACCCCTCTCGGATACCGGCGGCGTTGTCGAGCTCGAGGAGGACGGACGTCGTGTCGGACCCACCGACGTCCGACATGGACGCGACGACGCCGATGAGGACGGCGACGAGAGCGGCGAGCGCGAGGCGCGACGCGGTCATCGCCCGCCTCCGGGCGCGATCTTCAGCTCCGGATCGTTGGCGACCTCGAGCACGCCCTCACCGACCCCGCACTCCTCGAGGTACCACGGCTGACCGAGGAGCTGACCGGGCGGCCGCGGGAACGCGATGTTGACGAGCGAGTCGAGCGCCGGCGGGACGACCGGGAGTGCGTTGGGAAACGGGAGCGCCGTCGCGACGATGCGGGCGTACTTGTCCTGCGGATCCCCCTGGGAGAGGAAGCTCGTCCACGTCGAGGCCATCCCGGCGATCTCCGGCGCGTAGGGCCGGATGCACTCGAGCTGGCGTCCGGCCTCGGTGAGGACGGACGCGATGCCGGGCGACAGCCCGCGCAGGCGGTCGAGGAGCCCGCCGATGTCGGGGGAGGCCTCGCGCGCCGTGCGCAGCGTCGCGCGGGCGGTCGGCGCGACGTCGGTGAGCGTCATGAGCGTCCCGTTGAGCGGGGCGGCCGCCCGCCGCACGGACGCGACCCCCGGTCGCAGGTCGCGGGTGACGTCGCGCGCCGCACGCAGCGTGCCGTCCGCGCGGGCGAGCGTCGCGCGGCCCTGGGTGAGGAGGGCGGGGGTGCGCTCGAGCAGCTCCTGCAGCCGCTCGGCGCGGTCGTTCGTCGCGGCGAACGTCGCCGCCGCGCCGTCGAGGATCTCGCCGATGCCGCCGTCCGACGTGACGAGGGTGTCGACGACGCGGTCGGTCGACACGAGCAGCCCGTGGAGATCCGCCTCGTTCGCGCTGAGGTCGCGGAAGAGCGCGTTGACCTGCGCGAGCGTGTCGGGCGTGCGGTCGATCGTCGCGGCGAGGCCGTCCCGCGCGCGGTCGAGGGTGCGTGAGGTGCTCGCCACCGTGTCGCGGAGGTCCCGGCGGGTGGGTCCGTCGAACGCCCGCAGGAGCTGGTCGACCTCGACGGGGCTCACCGTCTCGACCTCGCCGCCCTCGGGGATCGACCCACCGGAGGCGCGCGGGAGATCGAGCTCGATCCAGCGCCCGCTGTAGGCGATCGTGCTCCCGAACCGCGGCCGGGCCTGCGCCCCCTCGGGCAGCGGCCAGATCCGGTCGTCGATCCGCAGGACGACCTCGGCGCGGCCGTCCGGAGTCGCCTCGACGTCGGCGACCTCGCCGACGACCTGGCCGGCGCTGCGCACCTCGATCCCGGCGATGACGTCGCCGGCGGATGCGAAGTCGGCGCGGACCTCGTGGCCGTCGTCCCCGCCGGAGAGGGCGAGGACGGCGACCACCAGGGCCGCGACGGCGGCGACGAGCCAGCGCCCCACGACTCAGCCGCCGATCGGGAGCTTGAGGTCGGTCCCGTACACGCCGAGGACCGCGACGCCGGTCACGATGTGGATGAGGACGAGGTTGACGAGGAGCGATCGGGCGACGGCGCGTCCGACGC
The DNA here is from genome assembly GCF_059438195.1 of Paraconexibacter sp. NCBI lineage: Bacteria > Bacillati > Actinomycetota > Thermoleophilia > Solirubrobacterales > Paraconexibacteraceae > Paraconexibacter > Paraconexibacter sp. The sequence continues at coordinate 4,508 of NZ_JBLKKY010000010.1, read as the reverse complement.
CGGCGGGGCCGCCGCTCGCGCGGTACCCGTAGTACGTCGAGACGAGGACGATGACGACCGCGACGAGGACCATGAGCCCGAAGCCGAAGAGGAGCGTCGGGATCGACTGCATCGTCCAGTTCGACCGGAAGAACGCCTCCTCCGGGAGCGCGTTGAGGACCGGGATGGCGTTGAACCACGCGCCCGCGAGGAACGTGACGATCGCGACCGCACACGCGATCGGGACGAAGACGAGCGCGCCGACGAGCCGGGTCCCGACGATGTAGCGCATCGGGTTGACGCCCTCGGACTCGAGCGCGTCGATCTCCTCGTTGATGCGCATCGCGCCGATCTCGGACGTGAGACCGCAGCCGACCTTCGCCGCGAACGCGTAGCCGAAGATGACGGGGATGGCGAGGCGGATGCCGCCGATCCCGGGGACGATGCCGGTGAAGTCCGCGGCGCCCGCGGCCCGCAGGAAGTAGTAGCCGAAGTTCGTCGCCGAGAAGCCGATCGCGAAGGCGAGGACCGCGATCATGAGCGTGCTGCCGCGGATGAGGATCGACGCCTGCCGCAGGATCTCGGAGAAGTAGCGCGCGGAGGTCGGGGCGAGGCGGACCGCGTCGGCGGAGAACGCGGTGAGGTCACCGGCCTCCCGGCTGAGGTTGCGCAGCGGCGACGGCTTGCGGGCGAGCGCCACGTCAGCCCCTCAGCTCGAGCACGGTCGGGAACGTCGAGAGGAACACGGCGTTCCAGAGGCTGTTGAGCAGCCAGATGCTCACGAAGGTGATGACGACGCTCTCGTTGACCGCGCGGCCGACGCCCTCGGTCCCGCCCTTCGCCGTGAGGCCCTTGTACGCGGAGACGACGCCGACGATCGCGCCCGTGAGCATGAGGCGCAGGAGGAACGAGAGGAGGTCGGGGATCGTGAGGAAGTCCCGCATGACGTCGACGTAGACCGCCGGCTCGAGGTTCTCCATGAGGACCGGCGAGACGAGGTAGAGCAGGCCGATCGCGTTGAAGAGCGCGAGGAGCCCGAGGAGCGGCGCGAGGAACACGAGCGCCATGACGCGCGGGACGACGAGGCGCAGGACGGGATCGACGCCGAGGACCTTCACCGCGTCGAGCTCCTCGCGGATCTTGCTCGCGCCGAGGTCGGCGGTCATCGCGCTGCCGAGGACCCCGGCGAACACCATTCCCGTGACCCAGTAGCCGGTCTCGCGCGTCCATCCGACCGCCATCGCCGCACCCATGCGGTCCGAGGTGCCGAGCACCTCGATGATGCCGCCGATGACCGCGATGATGAGCCCGACGGCGAAGAACGACATCGAGAGGACGAGCGGCGGGATGCAGCGCCGGATGCCCGTCTCGCACTCGGCGAGGCACTCGCGCCGCCAGCTGAACGGCGGCCGCAGCACCGCGCGCCCGATCGCGACTGCGAGCGACGCCGTCCCGTGGAGGGTCTCGAGGCTCTTGAAGCCGGGCGCGGCGCGCAGGCGCTCGTCCGTCGTGCGCGGCACGGCGGGAGCGGCGATCCGCGGGCGGGACCCGGCCTCCATCAGTCCATCCCGAGGGGGCCGGAGGAGAGCGCCGAGAGGAACTGCTGGACGAAGGGATCCTCGGACTCCCACAGCTCGTCGGCGGGACCGGATTCGACGACCCGCCCGTCGTAGAGCACGTAGACGTGGTCGCAGATCGCCCGTACGAGACTGAGGTTGTGGGTGATGACGAGCATCGTGCCGCCGAGGGCGGCGTGGCGGTCGACGAGCAGATCGCCGAGCAGCGCGGTGCGGACGGGGTCGAGGCCGGAGTCGGGCTCGTCGCAGATGACGATGGGCGGGTCGAGGGCGAGCGCGCGGGCGAGTCCCGCGCGCTTGCGCATGCCGCCGGAGAGCTCGGACGGGGAGCGGTGCGCAGCGTCGGCGAGACCCACGGCGTCGAGCTGCTCGTGCGCGATCTCGAGGATCTCCGGCTCGTGGAGCGAAGTGTGCTGGCGCAGCGGGAACGCGACGTTGTCGAGGACGTCCATCGAGCTGAAGAGCGCCCCGTCCTGGAACATGAGGCCGATGTCGCGCCGGAGGGCGAGGATCTCCGCGTGCGACATCCCGCCGAGGTCGCGGCCCTCCACGAGGACATGGCCGGCGTCCGGCTTCCACAGCCCGATGAGGTGGCGGATGAGCACGCTCTTGCCGGTGCCGGACGGGCCGAGCACCGCCGAGATGCACCCGGTCGGGATCTCGAGGTCGACGCCGTCGAGCACGGCGCGGCCAGCGAGGACCTTCTTGAGGCCTCGGGTCTCGATGACGTGTCGCGTCTCCGTCGCCAGGGTCACGATCGATCGCCAACGTAGTCACGCCCCTCCGCCTTCGCGCCCCCCGCCCATGAGGGGATTAGGAGGAAGGGCGCGAGCGGCCGACGAGTCGTCAGGACGGGATGTACGTTCCGGCGCGTGGACTCTCCCTTACCGCCCCCGTCCGCCGACGCCGTCGAGCGCGCCTACCACGACCACAACGCGCGCTGCCTCGCCTGCGGGGCCGACAACCCGCTGTCGCTGCGCTTCGCTCCGCCCCATGAGCCTGACGGGCTCGTCGCGACGGTCCGCTTCACCGAGGCGCACGAGGGCGGCATCGGCGTCGCGCACGGCGGCGCCGTCGCGACGGCGATGGACGGGGCCCTCGGTCGCGCCGCCTGCGTCCTGCGGGTGGAGCACTGCGTGACCGCGCGACTCGAGCTCGACTTCCGCGCGCCGGTCGGCCTCGGCGAGTACCTCGTGCGCACCCGCGTCGTGGAGACGGACGGCCGCAAGAGCTGGATGACGGGTGAGCTGCTCGGTCCCGGGGACGCGGTGCTCGCGCAGGCGCGCGGCCTCTTCGTCGCCGTCGCCCCCGCCCTCGCGGGCCCGCCGGGTTGACGGGCGGCCCCCGTCCCTGCTCTGATGTGAACATGGCGTCCGAACCGAGCGTCAAGTCACGCGTGCCGGAGCTCTTCGCCGTCGGCGCCGCCGCACGACCCGACCAGCCGTGCCTCGTCCACGAGGGGGCGACCCGCACGTTCGCGCAGGTCGAGCAGCGCATCGCGCAGACCGCCGGCGCGCTGCGGGCCGCAGGAGTCGATGGGGGTGACCGGGTCGTCCTCCTCGCGTTCAACGAGATGGAGTCCTTCGAGCTGCAGGCCGCCTGCCAGCGGATCGAGGCGATCTTCGTCCCGGTCAACTTCCGGCTCGCGGCCGGCGAGGTCGCCGACGTCCTCTCCGACGCAGACCCCGCGCTCCTCGTCCACGGCCCTGGGCTCGACGCGCTCGTTCCCGGCGGGCTCGCCCACCCGGTCTGGCACCTCGGTGCCGGCGGGGTCGGAGACTCGCACGAGGACGCCCTCGTCGCCGCCGACCCGATCGGTCGCCTCCCCGACGGCCTCGACCCCGACGCCGTCGCCCACTTCCTCTACACGAGCGGCACGACCGGCCGCGCGAAGGGCGCGATGGTGACGAACGCGGCCCTCGCCTGCCGGGTCGACGCGATCGCCCGCGGCCTCGAGGCGCGGCCCGACGATGTCCTCCTGCAGTCCGGCCCGCTCTTCCACCTCACATGCACGATCTCGCTCGCCACACTCGGCGCCGGTGGGACGCACGTCTCCCTGCGCGGCTTCGACCCGGGCGGCTGGTTCGACCTCGTGCGGGAGCACGGCGTGACCAAGGCGTTCCTCGCCCCCGCGATGATGCAGGCGGTCGTCGCCGCCGACCCCGGCCCGCACGACACGTCGCTCGAGCTCGTCATGTACGGGGCGTCGCCGATGACCGAGACGCTGCTGCGCCGGGCCCGCGAGGCGTTCGCCTGCGACTTCGTCCAGATGTACGGCATGACCGAGACGGGCGCCGCCACCCTCCTCGGGAGGGCCGAGCACCGCGACGAGTCCTCTCCGGTGCGACTGTCGGCCGGGCGCACGAGCGAGGTCTACGACGTCGAGGTGCGGCGCGCCGACGGGTCGACCGCGGACCCGGGCGAGACCGGAGAGGTCGTGCTGCGCTCCGCCGGGCTCATGACCGGGTACTGGCGCGCCGAGGAGGCGACGGCCGAGGCCGTCCGGGACGGATGGATGCACACCGGGGACGCCGGGCACCTCGACGCCGACGGCTACCTGTTCATCACCGACCGCATCAAGGACATCGTCATCACCGGGGGCGAGAACGTCTCGGCGCGCGAGGTCGAGGAGGCGCTCTCCGCCCACCCGTCCGTCGCCGACGTCACCGTCATCGGCGTGCCGGACGAGCAGTGGGGCCAGCGGGTCCACGCCGTCGTCGTCCCGGCCGGCGAGGAGCCGCTCGACGAGTCCGTGCTCGACGGATGGTGTCGCGAGCGGCTCGCGGGCTACAAGCGGCCGCGCAGCTACGAGACGATCGAGGCGCTCCCGCGCAACGCGATGGGCAAGGTCCTCAAGCGCACGCTGCGTGACGAGCGCGGCGCCGGGATCCGCTAGATGTAAGTCCCGAGCAGGTTGTTCAGCCGTTGGACGGGTGGTTGTCGGCCGATGGC
>NZ_JBLKKY010000009.1:0-95620 GCF_059438195.1 Paraconexibacter sp. | reverse complement strand
GCTGGGCCGGCGTGCTCGGCTACCCGCTCGGGCGGGCGCTGGAGCCCGTCGGCGGCCCGCCGCCGCGTCCGGTGCCGCGACCTGCCGCGACGCTCGTCTACCACGACCACGTCGCCCGCTGCGACGCCGAGGGACGCTGGTGGCTCGAGGCGCTCGTCGCCCCGGGGGACGACCCGCGGCCCCGCCTCGACGCGCTCGCCGCCGCGCTCCGGGCGGCCGCGACGACGGAGCCGGCCGAGGTCGCCTGCGCCGAGTGGCGCTCTGTGCCAGAGGCGGCCGGGCACGCCCTCGCGGTCGACGCGGCCGTCGCCCGCATCCACGCCGGCGACCTCTTCCAGGCGAACATCTGCATGCGGCTCGAGAGCCGGCTCGAGCGCGGCACGCTCCTCGACGTCTTCGCCGGCGCCTGGCGGCGGCTGCGACCGGCGAAGGCCGCGTTCCTCGCGGACCCCGACGGCCGGGGCGGCGTCGCCTCGCTCTCCCCCGAGCTCTACCTGCGCAGAGCGGGGCGCGCCGTCCGCAGCAGCCCGATCAAGGGGACGCGGCCGCGCGGCGCCGACGCCCACGCCGACGCCGAGGCCGAGGCCGAGCTCCTGTGCGCCGAGAAGGACCGGGCCGAGCACGTGATGATCGTCGACCTCGTGCGCAACGACCTCGGGCGCGTGTGCCGCCCGGGTAGCGTCCGGGTGACGTCGCTCGCGGAGGCGCGCGAGGCGCCGGGCGTGTGGCACCTCGTCTCCGACGTCGACGGCGAGCTCGAGGCGGGGCTCGGCGACGCGGACCTCCTGCGCGCGACGTTCCCGCCGGGCTCGGTGACCGGCGCCCCCAAGGTCGCGGCGATGCGCACGATCCACGAGCTCGAGAGCACGGGACGCGAGGCCTACACGGGAGCGGTCGGCATCGCCTCGCCCCTCGCGGGCCTCGACCTCAACGTCGCGATCCGCACCTTCGAGGAGCGCGACGGGGCCCTGTGGCTCGGCGCGGGCGGAGGGGTCGTGGCGGACTCCACCGGCGTCGAGGAGGCACGCGAGGCCTCCGACAAGGCGGCTCCGCTCCTCGCCGTCATGGGCTCGCCGCCCCCGCGGCCCGTCCGGGCGTCGAGCCCCGCTGCCGAGGGCCCGGCCCGCCACCGGCCGGTCCCCCTCCCGCGCCCGGAGCCGGAGCGCGGCGTCTTCGAGACGCTCCTCGCTGTCGACGGCACGCTTCCCGAGCTCGAGGCGCACCTCGCGCGGATGGCGGCGAGCGCCCGGGCGCTCTGGGACGCGGAGCTGCCCGGCGAGGTGGCATTGCGCGCCGAGGAGGAGGCGCGCGCCGCCGGCCCCGGTCGCCACCGGGTCCGGGTCGACGTCCGCCCGCGACCCGGCGGCGGGCTCGACGTCGAGGCGCTGCACGGCGCCCTCCCGGCCGGCACGGGCTCGGGGGAGGTCGTGCGCCTGCGACCGGTCGTGGTCCCCGGAGGGCTGGGCACCCACAAGTGGGCCGACCGCCGCCTCTGGGAGGCGCTCGAGGCGCAGGCGCCCGGGACCCTTCCTCTCCTCGTCGACCTCGACGGGTCCGTGCTCGAGACCTCGCGCGCGAACGTCGTCCTCGTCCTCGCCGACGGGTCGATGGCCACGCCGCCGACCGACGGGCGCATCCTCCCGGGGACCACCCGCGCCCGCCTCCTCGCCCAGCGGCGCGCCGACGGCGTCGCGGTCGCCGAGCGCCCCGTGGGACGCGACGAGCTGCGTCGCGCCGCCGAGATCCTGCTCACCGGGGCGCTGCGCGGCATCGAGCGGGGCGTGCTCGCGGAGGACGCATGAGCGGCCCCCCGCCCGCGCTCCACGCGCGCTTCCCCGTCCTCCGGGGGTCGCTGCCGCATGTCCGGCTCGGGACGCCGCCGACCCCGGTGACGCGCATCCCCGGGCTCGACGCCAGCGAGAGCGAGGTGTGGGTGAAGGACGAGGGCGCCTACGGCGACGGCGGCTGGGGCGGCAACAAGGTCCGCAAGCTCGAGTGGATCCTCCCCGACGCGCGGCGGCGCGGCCACCGCGTCGTGCTCACCTTCGGCGCCCTCGGCACCAACCACGGCCTCGCGACCGCCCTCTACGCGCCCCGGTGCGGGCTGCGCGCCGTCGTCGCCGTCGTGGACCAGCCGCTCGACGACCACGTGCGGGCGCAGTTCGAGCGCCTGCTCGCCTCGGGGGCGACCGTCCACCGGACACGCACGCCGCGGCGGACGATGCTCCTCCTGCCGACGCTCCTCCTCCGGCACGCCGAGGGCCGGCGGCCGCCCTACGTCCTCCCCACGGGCGGATCGTCGCCGCTCGGCGTCCTCGGCGCCGTCGAGTGCGCGCTCGAGCTCGCCGGGCAGGTCCGGGCGGGTGAGCTGCCCGAGCCGCGGTCGGTGGTCTGCGCCGTCGGGACGGGCGGGACGGCCGCAGGCCTCCTCCTCGGGCTGCGGATCGCCGGTCTCTCCACGACCGTGCACGCGGTCATCGTCAACGACCTCATGCGGCTCGACGAGCGCGTCGTGCGCCGGCTCGCCGGCCGCGCGGCGCGCCTGCTGCGACGGCGCGGCGCCGACGTTCCCGCGCCATCCGCCCGCAGCGGCGACCTCGTCGTCGACCGCAGCGCGCTCGGCGCGGGCTACGGGCAGGCGACGCCGGCGGCCGGGGCGGCGCTCCTCGACGCCGCCGAGCACGGCGTCGCCCTCGACCCGGTCTACACGGCGAAGGCCCTCGCGGGGCTCCGTGCGGCGGCGGGACAGGGCGCGCTCGGCAGCGGGCCCGTCGTGCTGCTGCGGACGCACGGCCCGCGCGAGTGAGGGGCCGCTGCGCCGCGTGCCGCCGCGCATCCTTCCCGCGTGGCGGGAAGGATCCGCGGCGCGGGCGGCGCGGATCGAGGGGACGCGCGCGTCAGGCGACCGGGAACGCGAGCGGGTCGGCCGCGAGCTCGGCGCGAGGGCACTCGGCGCCGATGCGCCGCATGACCATCCAGAGGTCCGGCAGCTCCGGGTAGACGATCGGCTTGCCGCTCGTGACGATCGCGCACGAGGTCGCGCGGGCGGGATCGGCCCAGCCGATCGTGTTCGTGTAGCCGAGATGGCCGAAGGTCCGCTCGGTGTCAGGCCCGAAGAGGGAGAGGACCTGCGCGCCGAGCATGAACCCGAGGCTGTACCGCGTCGGGAAGCCGAGCGTCAGGTCGATCTCGCGGTAGGACTGCTCGGTGATCGCGCGGCGGATCGTCCGGGGCTCGAAGATCCGCAGGCCGTCGAGCTCGCCGCCCCGCCGCAGGAGCTCGAAGAAGCGCGAGAGCTCGAACGCGCTCGCGACGCCGTTGCCGGCGGGGACGATGGCCTCGAGGAACCGCGGGTCGTTGGAGAGCGCGGGGATCTCGTCGGGGCTCTTGCCGAGCGCGCGCTTGAGGATCGTCGAGACCGGAGGCAGCGTCGGAGCCCCGGTCGCGTAGCTGAGACCGACCTCGGGCACGTCCTCGGGGGCGACCCCGATGTTGCACCAGCGGAAGCCGAGGGGGTCGAGGATCTCCTCGGCGAGCACGTGCCGGATGTCCCTGCCGCGGACGCGGCGGACGATCTCGTCGATGATGAAGCCGCCGGAGATCGCGTGGTAGGCGAGCGCCTTGCCCGGGCGCGAGAGCGGCTTCGCGTCGCACATCGTCTGCACCACGAGGTCGTGGTCCGCGGCGTTCTCGAGATCGAGGACCGTCGACGGGAGGCTGGGAACGCCCGCGCGGTGGGAGAGGACGTGGGCGACCGTGATGCGGTGCTTGCCGTGGCGTGCGAACTCGGGGATGTACTCGCAGACGCGGTCCCCGAGATGGATCTCCCCGCGCTCGTCGAGGAGGTGGGCGGCCATCGCGGTGATCGCCTTCGACGCCGAGAAGATGACGAACGGCGTCCGCGTCGTCACCGGCACGCGCTCGGCGTCCCGATCGTCGCGCGGCCCGTTGCCGCGGGCGTGCCCGATCGCGCGGTCGAGGACGACGTGGCCCTCGCCGCGGACGCAGAGCTGGATCGCGGGATGGACGCCGCTGCGGTACAGACGGCGGACGGACCCCCAGATCCGCTCGATCTGGTCGCGCGTCATCCCCACCTCGGCGGGATCGACCTCCTCCCCGACCGCGGTGATCGCGTCGAGGTCCGCCGGCACCCGGATCCGCCGCAGCGGATCGGGCCCGACCGGGGGACGGGGGATCAGCGGCGGCAGGGCGGTGCGGGGGTCAGTGGTCCTTCTTCTCGTTCAGCGCAGAGAAGATCGCGGCGCCGATGAAGAAGAGGCAGGGACCGAGGACGGCGATGGCCATGAACTCCATGTCTCGGAACTCTACGGGGCCGTGACGCGCAAGGATGTCCGGGTGCCCCTCCGCCGCCCCGTCCGCCGCGTCGCGATCCTCGGCGCCGGGCTCTCCGGACTCAGCCTCGCCCTCCGGCTGCTCCCCCACGAGGGCCGCCCGGAGATCGTGCTCGTCGATCGGCGCGACGACTTCCGCCGCGACCGCACGTGGTGCGCGTGGGAGACCGCGGCGTGGCCGATCTCCGGCGCGGCCCGCCGGCGCTGGGCGACGTGGCGCGTGCGCGCGGAGGGCCGCGAGGCCGTCCACCGGGGGTCGGCGATCCCGTACACGTGCTGGTCGTCGGACGCGGTGCACGACGCGGCCTTCCACCGGCTCGAGCGGGCGGGCGGCGTGCAGCTGCGGCTCGGCGAGCGGGTGCGCTCGATCGACCCGCACGCGGGGACGGCGACGACCGACCGCGGCGGGGTCGAGGCGGACCTCGTCATCGACGCCCTCGCGGCGAGCTCCCCGCTCGCCGCGCGCGGGCGCCGGTCGACGCCGACGTCGACGCCCGCGCTCGTGCAGTCGTTCCTCGGGGTGGAGATCGTCACCGAGCGACCGGTCTTCAGCCCGGGCGTCGTCGACCTCATGGACTTCGACGCGCTCCCGGGCGCCGCCGGGCTCGTGCGCTTCCTCTACGTCCTCCCCTTCACGGAGAGCCGCGCGCTCGTCGAGGACACGACCTTCGGCGCCGGGGCGCTCGCGCCGGCGCGCCGCCGCGCGGCGCTCGCCGACCACCTCGCCCGCCTCGGCGCCGGGGCGTGGACGACGATCCACGAGGAGCGCGGGACGCTGCCGATGTCGCTGCACGGCCGAGACGGCGCGCCCTGGCCGGATCGCCGCGGCGCCCGCTGCTGGACGGCGGGCTGGGCCGCGGGTGCCCTGCGGCCGTCGAGCGGCTACGCGCTCGCCCGCATCCAGCGCCACGCCGCGGCGATGGCCGACGCCATCGTGCGGGGCCATCGACGGCCCCCCGGGGTCGGACGACGGCGCGTCGACACGCTCGACGGCGTCCTGCTCCGCGCCCTCGCCGAGGACCCCGCCGCGGCGCCGGCCTTCTTCCGCGACCTCGTCGAGCGGACCTCCCCGGAGACGTTCGCCCGGTTCATGTCGGACGCCTCGACGCTCGCCGACGAGGCGCGCGTCGTCTCCGCCGCCCCGCTCGCGCGCTTCGCGGGGACCGCGGCGGGTGCGCTCCTCTCGCGCTGATCCGCGAACGGCGCCGCGTCTGTTCCCCAGCCATCGCGATCCGTGCGAGGATGCCGCTCCGGACATCGGAGGAGCACGGAGTGGAACTCGTACCCAAGGCGATCACGCGACCGGTGTCGCGGCTCGGCGCTGCAGCTCAGAACGCCCTCGAGGTGGCGCGTTTCGGCGGCCTCGAGACGGGCGACGAGCACGCCCCGTTCGAGGTCGTCGCCGAGCAGCGCGTCTACCGGCTGCGACGCTACTTCCCCGACGACTCCCCGGCCCGGCGCCTCGGCGCCGCGGGCAGCGACCGGCCGGCCATCGTCCTCGTCCCGCCCATGATGCTCTCGGCCGAGGTGTGGGACGTCTCCCCCCACTCCTCGGCGGTCCGCGACCTCCACGCCGCCGGCATCGATCCGTGGGTCGTCGACTTCGGCGCGCCCGACCGCGAGGAAGGGGGCCTGCAGCGCACGCTCACCGACCACGTCCTCGCGGTGAGCGACGCGATCGAGCGGGTCCACGCCGAGACGGGGCGGGACGTCCACCTCTCGGGCTACAGCCAGGGCGGGATGTTCTGCTACCAGTCCGCCGCGTACCGGCGCTGCGAGGGCATCGCGAGCCTCATCACCTTCGGCAGCCCGGTCGACACGCGCGGGGTCCTCCCGTTCGGCCTCCCCGAGGAGATCATCGGAGGGGTCGCGACCGTCGCCGCCGAGACCCTCGGCCGCGCGAACCTCCCCGCGTGGGCGAGCCGCACCGGCTTCCGCCTCCTCGACCCGGCGAAGGCGCTCCGTCAGCGCGTCGAGTTCGTCATGGCGCTCCACGACCGCGAGGCGCTCCTCCCCCGCGAGAGCCAGCGGAGGTTCCTCGCCGGGGAGGGCTTCGTCGCGTGGTCGGGGCCGGCGATCGCGGAGCTCATGCGCCAGTTCGTCGCGCACAACCGCATGCTGCAGGGCGGCTTCATCATCGACGGGAACCTCGTCACGCTCGCCGACATCGACTGCCCGGTGCTCTGCTTCGTCGGGGAGGTCGACGACATCGCTCCGCCGCCGGCCGTGCGCGCGATCACGCGCGCCGCGCCACGCGCGGAGATCTTCGAGCGCACGCTGCGCGCGGGTCACTTCGGGCTCGTGGTCGGCAGCACCGCGACGAAGTCGTCCTGGCCGGCCGTCGCCGAGTGGCTCCACTGGCGCGACGCGGGCGCGGAGGGCGATCCGCCCGACGAGGTCGCGCCGATGGCGACGACCGAGATCGCGAAGGGCGAGAACGGCCGCGCCGCCGCCGGGCTCGGGTACCAGCTCGAGCTCGCCGCGGACGTCGGCGTGACCCTGACGAAGTCGGTGCTCGGCGGAGCCTCCCGCACGGTCCGCAGCGTCCGCGAGCTCACCCGCGAGGCCGCCTCCCAGCTCCCGCGTCTCGCGCGGCTCGAGCAGATCCAGCCGAACACCCGGATCTCGCTCGGCCTCCTCCTCGACGAGCAGGCGCGGCGCAGCAGCGAGCGCGTGTGCTTCCTCTTCGAGGACCGCGCGCACTCGCAGGCGGACGCCAAGCGGCGGATCGACTACGTCGTCCGCGGTCTCGTCGAGATCGGCGTGCGCCAGGGCGAGCACGTCGCCGTCCTCATGTCGACGCGGCCGTCGGCGCTCGTCGCCGTCGCGGCGCTCAGCCGGCTCGGCGCGGTCGCCGTCCTCCTTCGGCCCGACGGCGACCTCGGTCGCGAGCTCGAGCTCGGCGGCGCGACGAAGGTCGTCGCCGACCCGGAGCACGCCGAGCTCGCGCGGGGGACGGGCGCCGACGTGTTCGTGCTCGGCGGCGGCGGCGGCGAGCGCGACCTCGGGCTCCCCGGGGTCGTGGACATGGAGCAGATCGACCCGGAGGCGGTCGAGCTGCCCGCGTGGTACTCGCCGAACCCCGGGAAGGCGACGGATCTCGCGTTCGTGCTCTTCACCGGCGAGGGCCGCCGCACGCGGGCGATCCGCATCACGAACCGCCGCTGGGCGATCTCCGCGTTCGGCACCGCCTCCTCGGCGGCGCTCGGGGCCGCGGACACCGTCTACAGCGTCACGCCGATCCACCACCCGAGCGGGCTCCTCATGTCGATCGGCGGCGCGATCGCAGGGGGCGCGCGGCTCGCGATGTCGCAGCGGTTCGACGCCTCGACGTTCTGGGAGGAGGCGCGCCGCTACGGGGTCACGGTCTCCGGCTACACCTGGACGCTGCTCCACGACCTCGTCGAGGCTCCGGCGCACCCCGCGGAGCGCCATCACGGCGTCCGCCTGTTCATCGGCTCCGGCATGCCCCGCGGCCTGTGGCGCCGGGTCCTCGACCGCTTCGAGCCCGCGCGGGTGATCGAGTACTACGCGCCCACGGAGGGCGACGCGATCCTCGTCAACCTCGGCGGCAAGAAGCCCGGGTCGATGGGCCGGCGCCTCCCCGGCGGCGCGCAGGTGCGGGTCGCCGCCTACGACGTCGAGACCGACCGGCTCGTCACCGGCGAGGACGGGTTCGCGATCCCGTGCGAGCCCGGGGAGACCGGCATGCTCCTCACCCGCCTGGCGCCGGGCATCCGCGTGAGCGACCCGCCGATGCGCGGCGTCTTCCGGCGCGACGACGCCTGGCTCAAGACCGGGGACCTCTTCCGCGTCGACGAGGACGGCGACCACTGGCTCGTGGACCACGTCCCCGCCCTCGTGCGGACGGCGAACGGGCCCGTGTCCAACCGGCCGATCGAGGACGCCCTCGGAGACCTCCCGAGCGTCGACCTCGTCGTGAGCTACGGCTGGTGCCCGGAGCCCGGCGACGACGAGATCGCCATCGCCGCCCTCACGCTCCGCCCGGGGCACGACCTCGACCCGGCCGACCTCGACGCCGCGCTCTCGGTGCTCGAGCCGCACCAGCGGCCGTCGCTCGTCCACGTCATCGACGAGATGCCGCTGACGACCTGGTACCGGCCGACGGCGGCGCCGCTGCGCGAGCAGGGGATCCCGCAGCCGGCGCGTCAGGGCGAGCCGAAGCGCGCCTTCACGCCGGACCCGCGCAAGGACGGCCGCTACCGCGCGCTCACGCAGGCGGCGCGCAAGCGGCTCGTCGAGACGTAGGGCGGCCGTCACCGCCGCCGCCGTCCGGCGTTCCGACGACGCCGAGCGTCGCTCGTTCTCCACACGTCGCGCCGCCCGGCGACATGTGGAGAGCCGGCGACGCGGAGCGTCGCCAGGATGCCGGACGCTCAGCCGACGTCGCGGAGCTCGGCCGGCAGGCGATCGCCGGCGACCGCGGCAGCGCGGCGCACGAGGTCGGCGCGCACGGCCTCGGGAAGATGCGCCGCGATCGCCACGAGGTCGGCCCAGAGCCCGCCGGCGTGCGCGGCCTCGACGACGGCGACGATCGTCGGCTCCTCCCCCAGCGCGGGCGCCGACGCGAAGCGCGCCCGGCGGTCCTCGGACATGACGGGACCGAGGGGGAGGAGGTCCGGCCACAGGCCCTCGCTCGTCGCGGCGCGGACGAGCCCGTCGATCCGCGCGAGGTCCTGCGCCGCGGCGGCATCGGCGAGGAGAGCGCGTCGCGACTCGCCGAGGTGGCCGAAGACGTGGAGCGCCTCCGGCCAGAGCCCCTCGGCGTCGGCGACGCCGACGATCCCGTGGAGTCGCTCCTCCGGCAGCAGGCCGAGGACCGCGTCGAGCCGCTGCTTCTCCTCGAGGACGAAGCCGCAGCGCAGGAGCGACGCGTCGTCCATCACCTCGAGGCAGCGCTCGATCGTCCCGTCCGCGAGATGGCCGACGAAGCGCCCCATCGCGACGTGCTCTCCGCGGCCGGTGAGGATCTCGGCGACGGCGACGACCTTCTCCTCGGGGATGCGGACGATGATGTCGCTCGCGCGCCGGGGATCCATCGCGACGGCGATCTCCGCGAGGAACTCCGGCGGCAGGCGCTCGGCGACGGCGACGGCGCGCCCGGTCTCGATGACGGCGGTGAGCCGGGCGATGAGCGTCGGTCCCATCGCGCGCTGGGCGACCGTCGCGCTCACCTGCGGCGGGACGACCTTCGCCCCCGCGGCGATCGCGTGGAGCGAGTCGGCGTCACCCTCGTGGAGGACGTCGACGACCTGCTCGCGCAGCGCGCGGACGTCGTCGGCGCCCGCGGGCGCGAGGCCGCGGAGCCTCTCGGGCTCGACGCCGAGGACGTGGGCGAGCTTCGCGATCTCGGCCCGGGTCTCGAGCGCGTCGCTCACAACCCGAGCACCTTCTTCACCGGGCCGCGCAGGAGGCGCGGGACGTGGCGCAGGCTCTGCTCGGAGGCCTCACGCAGCTCGGCGCGCTGCTGGGCCCGCGCGTCAACGACGGCGGCCGCGAGGTCGGCGACGACGTCGTCGGGGAGGGCGCTGATGCCCTCGGGAGGCGTCGCGCCGCCGAGGGCGTCGCGGAGCGCCGCATGCGGATCGTCGTCCGGCATGCGGCGTATCCCATCACGTCGACGCCCAGGCCGCCCGCGGATCGGGGAGCGGCGTGAGCTTCGCCTCGATCTCGGCGCGCTGCGGCTCGAGGTGGGGCGGGAGGATGATCACCGAGCCGAGATCCTCGAGCGGGACGTCGACGGTGAACCCGGGGGCGTCGTCGGAGATCTCGAAGAGCACCCCGCTCGGCTCCCGGAAGTAGATCGCCTTGAAGTAGTGGCGGTCGATGACCGGGCTGGGGCGCACGCCGGCGTCGCGCAGGCGCGAGAACCACACCGGGTGCTCGTCGACGGTCGTCCCCCACGCGACGTGGTGGACCGTCCCGGCGCCCGGCCGTCCGCGAGGCGCGGTGGCGGCGGGCGGCTCGTAGGCGATCGTGCCTCCGCGGCGGTCGCCGCGCAGCGCGAACGCCGTCGCCCCCCGGCCGGCGTCGTCGGGGACCTCGGTTGCGCCGAGCAGCCGCTCGAGGAGCGGCCGGGTGCGCTCGACGTCCGTCGTGTACGCGCGCACGCCGGCGAAGCCCTGGAGCGCGTGCTCGGCGGGGACGTCCGGATGGATCGCGCGCAGCGGCTCGTCGGGGAGGTCCGCGGGCGCGACGGCGAGCTCGTGGGCGAGGCCCTCGGGATCGGCGAAGCGCAGCCGGTCGTCGGCGAGGCGCTCGGTCGTCACGCCCTCGGCGGCGAGCCGGCCGGCCCAGAAGTCGATCGACTCCCGCGAGGCGACGCGCCACACGATCGTGTGGACCATGCCGTCGCCTGCTCGGCCGGGGACCGCGCCCGGATACTCGAAGAAGGTGATCTCGCTGCCGGGCCGGCCGTGCTCGGAGCCGTAGAAGAGGTGGTAGACGGACGGATCGTCCTGGTTGACCGTCTTGGCGACGAGCCGGAGCCCGAGGACGCGCGCGTAGAAGTCGACGTTCGCGGCCGCGTCGCCGGTGATCGCGCTGATGTGGTGGATCCCCTCGAGGTGCATGCGCATATGATTGCACACGCAACTACCTGCTCCGGGCGGTGTGCCCGCTCAGGGCTCGTCGCCCGCCGCCTCCGCAGCGACGGCGTCGTAGGCCGACGGGACCAGCGCCTCGCGGAGCGCCTGCAGCCGCGCCCGCCTCGTGCCGGAGCCCCGCTCGGGGAACGTGAGGTCGACGGTCGCACCGTCGGCGGTGCCGGTGATCGTGAGCGGCACCTGCGTGATGAGGACGTAGTCGCGGGTCTCGATCTCGAACGGCTCGAGGAGCTCCGGCCGGTCGCGGAGGGCCTCGCACGCCTCTTCCGCCGCCGGCCAGGTCCCGCCGACGGGGTCGCACTCCAGGGTGCGCGTGACCTCCCCCGCCCCGCCTGTGAAGGTGAGCCGGAGGTCGATCGCGGCCCCGCCCGCGGCGGGGGCGCCGCCGGCGTCGTCCTCGTCGTCCCCGCAGGCGGCGAGCGCGAGGGCCGCGAACGCGACGGCGGCGAGGGACAGGAGCCTGCGGTGTCCGCGCATGCCCCCATGGTGACGGACGGCGTAGGGTGGCCGCCGTGGTGGATCCGATCACGGCGCCCGACGACTTCGGCCGCAGCGACCGCACGCAGCTCGCGCTCCTGGCGACGCGGCTGCGACCGTCGCTCGGGCACCGGCTCGCGCCGCTCCTGCGGCGCGGCGAGGTCGCGGTCGTCCACGGCCTCGCGGCCGGCCTGCGCTTCCCCGCCGCCGCGCTCCCGCCCGTGCACGCGCACACGCGCCTCGTCCTCCTCGGCGACCTCGAGGTGCCCCTGCAGGAGGCGCTGCGCCGCCACGTCGCCCCGGGCGCGGTCGTGTGGGACGTCGGCGCGAACGTCGGCTTCTTCACGCTGCTCGCCGCACGGCTCGCGACCGCCGGCGGGGCCCCCGGGCGCGTCCTCGCCTTCGAGCCGGTTCCCGCGGTCGCGCGGCACGTCGCCGCCGCGGCGACGCGCAACGGGTGCGCCGACGCGGTCGAGGTGCGCGCCGCCGCGCTCGCGGCGGAGCCGGGCCGGGCGGCGTTCCACGTCGTCGCCGACGGCAGCTGGTCGCACCTCGCCGACCGCGGCGCGCACGAGCGCACGGCGGAGACCATCGAGGTCGAGGTCACGACGGTCGACGCGCTCGTCGCCGCCGGCTCTCCCCCGCCCGACGTCCTCAAGATCGACGTCGAGGGCTCAGAGGTCGCGGTGCTCGAGGGCGCGCGCGAGACGCTGTGCGCCCACCGGCCGCTCGTCCTCTGCGAGCTGCACGAGACGAACGCCGAGGTATGCGACCTCCTCGACGCCGAGGGCTACGTCGCGACCTCGCTCGACGGCACGACGCACCCGCGCGAGGCGGGCCCGTCGCGCCTCATCGCGCGTCCGCCTACGGCTTGACGGCCTCCTCGCGCTCCTCGAGCGCCTTCGTGCGGGCGCTCATGGACCGACCGAGGGCCTGGACCTCCGCGTCCATCTTCGGGACGAGCGTCGGGGCGTGGCGGCGGACCTCGCGCTCGCCGAGCGGCGTCGTGAGGAGCGGCTTGAGCCAGCGCACGAGCCCGACCCATCCGGGCACGTTGATGCGCGTCGAGCGCTTCTCGATGCCCTTCACGAACGCGTTGACGCACGCCTCCTCGGAGGTCGTCTTCGAGAGCGGCCAGGGCAGCTTCGAGATCATCTCGCCGAAGGCGCCGAGATCCTTCTTCGCGTCCTGGACGAGCGGCGTGTCGATCCACGACATGTGCGCCGAGCCGACGTCGACGCCGAGGTGGGCGATCTCCGGCCGCAGCGAGTTGGCGAGATGCTCGGCGCCGGCCTTGCTCGCGTGGTAGGCGACCATGCCGGGCGCGGCGACGTAGGCGGCGAGCGAGGAGACGACGAGGACGTAGCCGCGGCGCTCGATGACGCTCGGCAGCGCCGCGCGGATCGTGTGGAAGACGCCGAGGACGTTGACGTCGACGACGCGCTTGAAGGCCTCGGGATCGACGGCCATGACGGACCCGTAGCTCGCGATCCCCGCGTTCGCCATGACGACGTCGATGCCGCCGAAGCGCTCGACGCCCAGGGCGACGGCGCTCTCCATCGAGGCGAGGTCGCAGACGTCGGCGACGACGTGGACCGCCTTGTCCTCGCCGATCTCCGCGGCGAGCGCCTCGAGCGGCGCGACGTCGAGATCGGTGAGGACGACCCGCGCCCCCTTCGCGGCGACCGCGCGCGCGGTGCCGGCGCCGATGCCGCGCGCGGCACCCGTGATGAGGACGACCTTCCCGGCGAGTGAGCTCATGCCGGGACGGTAGCGCCATCCCCCCTGACGTTGGTCACGCTGAGCGTGAGCTTCGTCGGGTGGGGTGGGTCAGGTGGGGCGCATCGCGGCCATGAGGGTGGCCACGAAGTCCGCGAAGCGATCCGGCGTGTAGGCCTCCGGCTCGGCGAGGAGGAGGCGCGCCGCGTCCTCCGCGGCGGTGACGATGAGGCGGGCGAAGAGCTCGGGATCGATGTCCGGGCCGCCGCGGCGCTCGATGCCCCACGAGATGAGGGGCTGCAGGAGCGCCAGGACCGACTGCTTCGCGCGGCGGATGCGCTCACGCAGCTCGACCGGCGCGCCCTCCACGGGGAGGATGGCGAGCCTCCAGGTGCGCGGATCGTCGCGGACGACCGTGAGGAAGGCGCGGATGGCCTCTGTGAGGATGACGTCCGGGTCCTCGTCGATCGCGATGTCGGGGAGGACGCCGCGGATCTGCACGAGCGCGTCGTGCTCGGTGCGCTCGACGAGGGCGGAGACGAAGCCGTCGAGGTTGCCGAAGTGCGAGTAGACGACGGTCCGCGCGATGCCGGCGTCCCGCGCGACGCGGTCGATCGAGATCGCGGCGTAGCCCTCGGTGATGATGATGTCGGCGAGGACGTCGAGGAGCTGCGCGCGGCGCTCCTCCGCGGACATGCGGCGGGTCGTGCTGGCCACGGAGGCGACTTTCGCACACCCGTGTGACCTGTGATGTGCAGTCGTGTACCTACGGACACGAAGGTACAGAGCTGTAGGTACAGTTCTGCGCCTGACACGACGACGCTTCAGGAGAGCACGTTGATCACCTCATCCCTCGCCTCGGTCGAGGCGCCCGCCGCGGGTGCGCCGCTCGCCCAGATCGCGATCGCGACGATCTTCGCGGTCGGCTCGACGCTCGCGCTGCTCTGGCTCGTCCAGGCCCACCGCGCGGGGCGCTCCCAGCTCCTCGCCCGCGCCGGGAAGGCTTCGGCGCGGCTGCTCGGCATGCCGCCCTGGGCGGCCCTGCCGACCCTCGTTGCCTCGGTCGGCCTCACCGCGGGCGCCCTCGGCGTCTTCTGGGACATCTCGCTCCACATCGAGGAGGGCCGCGACGTCGGTCCGCTCGCGAACCCCTCGCACTATCCGATCCTCTTCGCGCTCTACTCGATCTTCGCGGCGGGGCTCCTCTCGATCGCTCTCCACGAGCGGTCCGCCACGCCCTCGCAGCGCGCGCTGAGGCTGCCGTTCGTCCCGATGACCGCGCCCGTCGGCGGTGCGCTCCTCCTCGGCGCCGGGGTCTTCGCGCTCTCCGGGTTCCCCCTCGACGACCTCTGGCACCGCATGTACGGGCAGGACGTCACGCTCTGGGGCCCGACGCACCTCATCATGATCAACGGGGCGATCCTCACCGTCCCGATCCTCATCGTCCTCACGCTCGAGGCCAAGCGCGCGGCCGGGCACGACATGGCGGCGCCGCCGACGTCGCTCGCCGAGAGGATCGCGCGCCTCTTCCTCCCCGGGGCCTTCCTCTTCGCCATCGCCTTCTGGGCGACGGAGTTCGACTGGGGCGTGCAGCAGTACCGCATGGTCTGGCATCCGCTGCTGCTCGCGCTCGGCGGCGGCCTCGCCCTCGTCGTCGGCCGCCTCTGGCTCGGCCGCGGCGGCGCGCTGCAGGTCGCCGCGACCTACGTCGTCCTGCGCGTGCTCATGAACCTCTTCGTCGACGGCATGGGCCAGACGGCGCCCGTCCTGCCGCTCTTCCTCGTCGAGGCGCTCCTCATCGAGCTGCTCTGGCTCCGCGGCCGCCCCGAGGAGCGCCCGCTGCGGTTCGGCGCCCTCGCCGGCCTCGTGTGCGGCACGGCCGGGTTCGCCGGTCACTACGCCTGGACGCAGGTCGCCTCACCCGCGCCCTGGACGGTCTCGATGCTGCCGGAGGCGATCCCGACCGCGATCCTCGCCGGCATCGCCGGCGGTCTGCTCGGGGGCCTCATGGGCGCGGGCCTGCGCGGCGAGCTGCCGCTGCGCGCGGTCCGCCGGCCCGTCGCGCTCGGCGCGACCGCCGTCCTCGTCGCTCTCGGCGCCAACGCGCTCGTGGTGAAGAACCCGTCGGACCTGCGCGCGGACATCACGCTCACGCCGGTCGCGAGCGAGGAGGGCCGCTCGGCGATCCTCACCGCGCGGGTCTCCGACCCCGAGTTCGTCCGCGACGCGTCGATGCGGTACGTCCTCGCCTGGCAGGAGGGCCTGAGGACGATCGACCTCGAGGAGGTCGCGCCGGGCGTCTGGCGCTCCGCGCAGCCGATCCCGCTCCACGGCGAGTGGAAGACCATGCTCCGCGTCTCGAACGGGTACGCGATGGTCGCGGTCCCGCTGCACCGGCCCGCGGACCCGGAGGTCCCCGCGCCGGCGATCGTGCGCCCCGCCGCGTTCTCGGCGGCGTTCCTCGCCGACACGAGCGTCATCCAGTCCGAGCGCAAGGACTACGTCCCCGGCTGGCTCTGGGCCCCGTCGGCGATGATCATGCTCCTCTTCTGCGCGCTGTTCATCGCGGGCATCGCGATGGGCATCGCGCGGGTCACGGCGACCGAGGACCCGCCGGACGGCGAGCGCAGCAACGGGCCCGGCCGCCGGCTCCTCCCCCGGCCGATCGCCCGCCGGCTCGCGACGACCGGTGCGCTGCGATGAGCGCGCGGGCCGTCCCCCACCGCCGCGTGGCGATCGTCGGCGCGGGCTTCGGGGGCCTCGGCGCGGCGATCCGGCTGCGCCGGGAGGGCGTCGAGGACCTCGTCGTCCTCGAGCGCCGCGACGACGTCGGCGGGACGTGGGACGCCAACCGGTACCCCGGCTGCGCCTGCGACGTGCCGTCGCACCTCTACTCGTTCTCGTTCGCGCCGAACCCGACGTGGTCGCGGTCGTTCTCGCCGCAGCCGGAGATCCAGCGCTACCTGCGCCGGGTCGCCGACGAGCACGGCGTCACCGCGGACGTCCGGTTCGGGACCCCGGTCGAGGAGGCGCGCTGGGACGAGGAGGCCCTCGTCTGGCGCCTCGCGCTGCCCGACGGCGAGGCCCTCACCGCCGATGTCCTCATCAACGCGACGGGAGCGCTCAGCGAGCCGGCGCTCCCCGACATCCCCGGCGTCGAGGAGTTCGACGGCCCGATCATCCACTCGGCCGACTGGCCCGCCGACGACTCGGCGCTCGACGGCGCGCGCGTCGCCGTCGTCGGCACCGGCGCCTCGGCGATCCAGTTCGTCCCCCAGATCCAGCCGCGGGTCGCGGAGCTGACGGTCTTCCAGCGGACGCCGCCGTGGATCGCGCCGCGACTCGACCGGCCCCGGCCCGGCGTCGAGCGCGCGCTCTTCCGCGCGGTCCCCGCGCTCGGGCGGCTCGCCCGCGAGGGGATCTTCTGGTCGCGCGAGCTCGTCGCCGCCGCGATGGTGCAGGCGCCGTGGGCGCTGCGCGGGCTCGAGATCGTCGCGAATGCGCAGCTGCGCGCGCAGGTGCGCGACCCCGAGCTGCGGCGCAAGGTGACCCCGGACTACAGGATCGGCTGCAAGCGGATCCTCATCTCCAACGACTACCTCCCGGCACTCGACCGGCCGAACGTCGACGTCGTCACCGACCGCATCGCCGAGATCCGCGGCCGGCGGGTCGTCACGCGCGACGGCGCCGAGCGCGAGGTCGACGTGCTCGTCCTCGGGACGGGCTTCCAGGTCACCGACAACCCCTCGGCCGAGCGCATCGCCGGTCGCGGGGGCGTGCGTGCGAGCGAGCTGTGGGACGGATCGCCGCGGGCGTACCGCGGGACGACGATCGCCGGCTTCCCGAACCACTTCCTCCTCGCCGGCCCGAACACCGGGATCGGCCACACCTCGCTCGTGTACATGATCGAGGCGCAGCTCGACCACGTCGTCGACTGCCTGCGCCAGCTCCAGGGGACCGGGGCGGTGGCGATCGAGGTGCGCGACGACGCGCAGGCCGAGTGGAACCGGCGCGTCGACCGCGCGATGGAGGGCTCGGTGTGGACGGCCGGCGGCTGCGCGTCCTGGTACCTCGACCGCACCGGGCGCAACTCGACGCTGTGGCCGGGCCTCGCATCGACCTTCCGCCGTGAGCTGCGCGAGTTCGACGCCGCGGACTACGCGCTCCACCACGCCGCCGAGGTGCCGCAGCCCGTCGTCGCGTGAGAGGCGGGCCGGGCGCGGCTCGAGACGGCATGATGGGGGCATGTCGACGCCCCCGACCGGACGCTACGCGGGCGCGTCCGCCGAAGAGCGGCGCGCGGCGCGGCGCGTGCGGCTCCTCGACGCGGGCTTCGCGCTGCTCGGCGAGGACGGCGGCCGGGCGACGACGGTGCGAGCGGTCTGCGATCGCGCGGGGCTCAACTCGCGCTACTTCTACGAGAGCTTCGACGACCTCGACGCGCTGCTCGTCGCGGTCTTCGACCGGGTCGCCGACGAGCTCACCGAGCGCGTCCTCGCCGCCTACGCGGAGGCGCCGGAGGGGATCGAGGCGAAGTCGCACGCGACCGTCGAGGCGCTCGTCGGCCACTTCACGGACGATCCGCGGCGCGCCCGCGTCGCGTTCGTCGAGGCGCTCGGCAGCGAGGCGCTCGCCCGCCGGCGGCTCGACCGCATGCACGAGGTCGCCGCGCTCGTCACGGCGACGGCGCGCGCGTTCGCCGGCGTCCCCGACGACCGCGATCCGATCGCCGAGATCACCGCGTCGATGCTCGTCGGCGGCATCGCGGAGCTGCTCATCGCCTGGCTCGACGGCCGTCTCGGCGACATCACGCGCGACGACCTCGTCCGCGACGTCGCGGCCCTGTGGGTCGCGACGGGCCAGTCCGCGATGCGGATCGCCGCCGCCCGCGCGACCACCGAGCAGTGAGTGTGGATCGACCTGGCTCACAGCCAGGTCGATCCACACTCACGCTCTCGGGAGGGGCGCGTCAGGCCGGGGCGGGGCGCGGCTCCGGGGCGTCCGGGGCGAGGACGCGCGCCGCGAGGATGCCGCCGAGCAGCCCGAAGAGATGGCCCTGCCACGAGACGCCCTCCTCTGGGACGAGGCCGCCGACGAGCGCACCGCCGTAGACGACCGCGATGAGGGCCGCGGTGAGGATGTGCACCGCCTTGCGCTCGAAGAACGCGCGGGCGACGAGATAGCCGCCGAACCCGAAGACGAGACCGCTCGCGCCGATGTGGAGGGTGTTCTCCGGCGCGACGAGCCACGTCCCGAGACCGCCGACGACAGCGACGATCAGCGTGACGGCCGCCACGCGGACGACCCCGCTGAAGGCGATGAGGACCCCCATCGCCGCGAACGGGACGGTGTTCGCGAGCAGGTGGGCGAAGTCGGCGTGGAGGAACGGCGAGGCGACGACGCCGACGAGGCCGTCGGGCTCGCGGGGCTCGATGCCGTACTGATCGAGCTGGGCGCCGCCGAACGCCTGGTCCACGATCTCGGAGACCCACATGATCGCGAGCAGGATCACGATCAGTCGGACGCCCTCGATGCGGGGGTCGCGGCGGCGTTCCGTCGTGGTGGAGGTCGGCGTGCTCATGTCCCGGCGATGCTACGGGTCCCGCCGTCAGGTCCCCGTCCGTCCAGAGGACGTTGCGAGCGGCCGCGCGCCCGGGTAGTTTTCTGGTCATGGACGTGACCAGAATGGCCGTCGAGGCGAGACGCGCCCACGACCCCGCGCTCGTCGACCGGCTCGTCGCCGGCAAGCTGCGGGGCGACGACGCCGCCGACGCGCTCGTCGAGGCCTTCGCCCGGCTCCCCGGCGGCGAGGGCTGGCGGCGCCTCGACGCGGCGATGGACCGCGTCGCCGCGGGCGAGGCCCCCGACCGCGACGGCGCCCTGCCGGAGCTGGCGGCGCTGCTCGAGCCGGTCGCCGCCCTCCCGGACCGCGTCGACCCGGACCGCCTCAGGGCCGGCGCGCTCGCCTACTGGCGTCCCGGGTCGCAGGTCCTCGCGCTCACCCTCACGTGCGGCTCGCTCGCCTTCGGTTACCAGAGCGCGAACCTCGTGCGTCCGCTCGCGATGACGGGCCGCCTCGAGCGGATGGCTCCCCGCCGGCTCGGCGAGACCGCGCGGTGGGTCGCCGCCGCGACCGCGCCCGGCGCCATGCTCCCCGGCGGCGAGGGCTGGCGGCAGACGGTTCGCGTGCGTCTCGTCCACGCGCTCGTCCGCCGCCACCTCCGGCGCAGCGCGGAGTGGGACGAGGCCGAGTGGGGCGTCCCGATCAGCGCGACCGACGGCCTCGCCACCGCGATCGGCGGGTTCCACGTCGTCCCGCTCCGCGCCCGCGAGGACCTCGGCGTCCGCCACACGGCCGCGGATCTCGAGGACATGACCCATCTGTGGAGCTGGGTCGGCGCCGTCATGGGCGTCCCCGCCGATCTCCTCCCGGACGCCTTCGCGGAGGCCGAGGCGATGATCGATGCCGCGCTCGCGATGGACGTCGGCCCGAGCGAGGACTCCCCGCGCCTCATGCGGGCGCTCCTGCACCACGGCGTCGCGACCGCCCGCCTCGTCCCGGGCCCCCCCGGCGCGCCGATCCGCGCGCTGACCGCAGAGGTGCTCGGCGGCTTCACGCGCCGGTGGATGGAGCCCGAGATGGCCGACCGCCTCGGCGTCGGCGGGCGCCTCGTCGCGCCGCTCGTGCCGCTCGTGCGCCCGCTCACGCGGGTGCGCAGCGCGGTCCGCGGCACCGGGCTCCTCGGCTCCGACGAGCGGCTCACCGCCCTCGAGATCGCCCTCGTGCACCGGCTCCTGTCGGCGACCAGGGCCCCGGCGACCGCGCTCGACCCCGAGCGGGCCGAGCGCGAGCCGGTGCTGCGTCGCGCCGCCTGACCCTCAGGCGACGCGACGAGCGCGGGTCACGTCACCGCCTGCACTTGCCGGCGCGGGACTTCGTCGTGTAGCTGCGGCCGCTCGGGTCGCCGACGACCGTCTGCCGCCACTCGCGGCGCGAGCCCTTGCAGCGGATCGACTCGATGTAGCCGCGCTTCACGCCCTTCACCGTCCGCGTCATCTTCCGCATCGTGATGTTGAGCGTGACCGGCGATCCGAGGATGCCGGGCAGCGGGTGGCTGATGTTCTGCGGGATCGGGATCCGCAGGCGCTCACCGCCGCCGATGCCGCCGGTCCTCGACCACGTGCCCGGGAACGGCGGCAGGTAGCCGACGCCCGCGCAGGCCGAGCCCGGACCCTCGAGCAGCGCCGTGACCTTGCCCTGGCCGGCGTTGTAGATCGTCACGTCCTTCTCGCACCTCGCACCTGGGAAGTTGAAGATCGACTCCGGGCCGTTGAGCGCGACGAGCTTGCCGCTCGCGACGCGCGACCTGCTCGGGCAGTCCGCGTCGGACTGCTTCGAGGAGATCTGCGTCACCGTGCACTTCGGGAAGTAGCGCCCGTTCGAGCGCACGCCGTACCACGCGTTGTCGATCCGCTTCCACGACTCCTGGCGGGTGCCGTCGGGCGTCGAGGTCGTGAGCTTGAAGCCTGCGCTCACGGGAAGGGGCTTCTTCGTCGAGCCCTTGCCGGTCGTCGACGTCGCCGAGACCTTGAGATCCATCTCGGTCGGCGTCGTCTGCTGCGCCGAGGCGATCGACGCGGTCACCAGCGCGACGGCCGCCGCGCCGGTGAATGCGACCTTGAACAACATGCTGCTCCTCCTTGAATGGGACATGGGGTATGGGGTCGAGAGAGGGGAGGTCATGGCCGGGGGGTGAGAACGGGGAAGACCGTCGAGACGCCGCTCACCGACGCGCCGAGCGGGCCCTGCGTCGTGCAGGGGACGTTGTCGGCGCCGGCCGGCGCGTAGAACCGCTCGACGATCTCGCGCAGCGTCGCCGGGACGTCGTCGCCGATCGCGGGGACGGCCGCGCCGCCGCAGGCGCCCGCGAAGCTCTGCAGGCCCGACCGCAGCCGCGCGTAGGAGCCGGGGGCCGGCAGCGGGTTGCCGCGGCTCGTCCGCAGGCGCGACGGGTAGGCGGCGAGCGACTCCGGGGAGAGCGTCGCGACCGCGCGCAGGAGATGGAGCGGCTCGCCCGTCGCGGCGCCGGGGAGGGTCGACTGCGTCGCGGCGGCGGCGTTCGCGACGGAGGCGGCGATCTCGCGGCGGTAGTCGGCGGCGTAGTCGACGATCGGGAGCACGCCGCCGAGGAAGGGGCGCAGGCGCTCGAGCAGCGGCTCGGCGTCGTCGAGCGTGCGCTGCACGGCCGGCACGCCGTCCCGGGACGCCCGCTCGAGCGCCGGGGCCGCGCCGAGGAGCCGCTCGAGCGGGCGGGCGACGCGAGGCGCCTCGCGAGCGAGTCCCGCGAGCTCGCGCGCCGCCGGCCGCAGGTCCTCGACGACCGGCACCGCCGTGCGCGAGAAGGACGCGAGCCTGTCGAGGGCCCCGCGCGTCTCCCCGAGGAACCCGGGCAGCTCCTGCATCGTCGCCGCGAGGTCGTCGTCGCGGGCCGCGATCGCCGAGAACGCGGTCTCCGCCTCGCGGATGAGCGCAGTGAGCTCCCCCGGGCGCGCCGTCAGCGCGCCGAGCGCCGTGCTCCCCTCACGCACGACCGTGCGCAGCGCGTCGTCCTGCGCGTCGAGCGTCGCGACGACGTCACCGGCGTCCTCGGTGAACGGCTCGAACGTGCCGAGCGCCTCGTTGAGGGATCGCGCGGTCGTCGAGAGCGCCGCGCCCTGCTCGATCATCCAGGTCTGGAACGCGCGCCGCGTCGGCGCGTCGAAGGTCCGCCACACGTCGTCGATCCGGACCGACGGCGCGACCTGCGCCGTCGCCAGCGTGCCGCCCTCGCGCAGCGCGGGCGCGCCCGGCGAGCCGGGCGTGAGCTCGATGAACGTCTCGCCGAGGAGCGACTTCTGCCGCAGCGTCGCCCGGGTGTCGGCCGGCCGCGGCGCGAACTCCGAGTCGATCTCCAGCGTCGCGCGCGTGCGGCCCGCGCCCTCCGGGAGGTCGACGACGACGACCTTGCCGACGGACACCCCCGCGATGCGGACGTCGGCGTTCTCGCTCAGCCGCAGCGCGTCCGGGACCACGACGTCCATCCGGTAGCCCTTCGGCGACAGGGGCGCCGGCCCGCCGAACGCCATCCACAGGTACAGCAGGAGCCCGAAGCACGAGAGCGCGAAGGCGGCGATCGTGAGGACGCCCGCGGCGGAGATGTGGCGCTTCATCGCGTCGCCCCTCCCCCGGCGAGCGCGCCGAAGTCGATCTGGTTGGGACAGAGCGCGAAGCGGTCGGGGAGGTTGCTCAGCTTGATGAGCGCCTCGAGCGTCTCGTTCCCGGCCTCGATCTGGGCGACGGCCTCGAGCTGCGCGCAGGTGAGGAGCGGCAGCCCGCGGAGGATCGGGCCGTGCGCGTCCTCGCCCCCGACGACGCTCGCGCCGATGTGCCCGAGCCACGCAGCCCAGAACAGGTACCCCTCCTCGTCGCCCGGCGGGTTGAACGAGAGCGCCTGGAAGAGGTCCCGGACGACCCGGAACGACCGCGACGCGTCCGGGGCGACGTCGGCGACCGCCTCGGCTCCGCCGCGCAGCTCGGCGACGGGCGCGCGGACGTCGCGGACGAACGGACGGAGGTCGTCCCGGACGATCGGCGTCGTCTCGCGGCTGAGGGTCCTCGTCGCGGCGAGTCCCGCCGGCAGCTCGCGGGCGAACGGCCGCAGCCGGCGGGACGTCGTCGCGAGCGCGTCGCCGAGCGGCTCGGCGGCGTCGAGCGCCGCCCGCGTCTGCGCGAGCGCACCCGGGAACCGCTCGAGCGCCGCCCGGACGTCGTCGTCGTTCTCGGCGAGGACGGTGAGCGCCTGGTTCGAGGCGGTCACCCAGGTCGTGAGCTCGCGATCGATGCGGCCCAGCTCGCCGGCGACGTCCGCCCAGCCGCTCACGAGCCCGCGGACGGCGTCGCGGCGGCGCGCGAGCTGCTCGGTGATGCGGCGCGTGTCGCGGGCGAGGGGCTCGAAGCGGCGCAGCCCGGCCCTGAGCCCGTCGACCTGCTCGGGGTCGGGATCGCCCTCGGCATCCGTGCCGAGGCCGGTCGCCGCCGCCTCGAGGAGCAGCTGGAGGAAGGCGCGGGTGTCGCCGTCGAGCGTCGCGAGGACCTCGTCGACGTTGACGTCGGGCGTCGTGCGCGCGACCGGCAGGACTCCGCCCTCCGGGATGTCGCCCGCGGCCGGCATCCCCGGATCGAGCGCGAGCGTCATGTCCTTGAGCGGCGTGCGCGGCCGCAGGACGATCCGCGCGTCGCGGTGGATCGGCGCGTGCTCCTCGTCGATGTCCATGCGGACGACGGCGCGCCCGTCGCGCAGCGTCACCTCGCCGACGAGACCGATGCGGATGCCGGCGACGGTGACGGGCTGGCCCTGACCGGGCACGACGGCCTGCGCGGAGGCGAACTCCGCCTCGACGGTGTAGACGTCCTCGCCGACGAACGGCAGCCACGCCGGCGCGCGGAACGAGGTCTGCTGGGAGAGGATGTACCCCCCGACGACGATGCCCACGGCCGCGAGGCCGATGAGCGTGAACAGCTCCCGGACGCGGCGCTTCACGGTCCCACCCCCGTCGCCGCGGCGAGGTCGATCGCGGGCGTCGACCCGCACGAGGCGTCGACGCGGATGGGCGGGGTCGAGCCGGTCCACGCGGGCCGGGTGCCGAGCGGCGCGGCGACGGCGTTCCCGAAGAGCTCGCCCTGGCTCGGGAGCGGGCTCGTCTCGACGGGCACGGTGCCGCCGCCGGTCTGGCCGCGCAGGAACGCCCCGTTGCCGTCGAAGCCCTGGGCGGCGCCGGCGAGGCCCGCCAGACCCTGCAGCGTCTCGTCCCACACGGGCACGCCGGTGGTGAGCGGCGGGTCGACGACCGCCGACCTGCTCACCGGCAGCATCTTGTCGAGGAGGCAGACGTTCGCGGCGTCGAGGCGCGCCGTGAGCGTGCGCAGCGCGCCGGCGCCGGTCGCCGCTGCGGCGATCGCGCCGCGCAGGTCCGGCGCGAGCCCTCCGAGCTCGTCGTCGGCGACAAGGCGCGTGAGCTGCGTGAGCCACGGCCGCGCCTCCTCCATCGTCCCCGGGAGGACCCGCAGGCCGGGGCGCAGCTCGCGGGCGAGAGCCCGCGTCGGCGGGAGCGCGGCGTCGAGAGCGTCGAGGGAGGGGCGTGCGACCGCGAGCACCTCGTCGAGGCCGGCGACCGTGCGGCGCAGGTCGGTCGACCGGTCGGCGAACGCGCCCGCGGTCCGCGCGAGGTTCGTGACGAGCTCGCCGAGCTGGCGGTCGTCACGGGCGAGGCCGGCGAACGTGCGGGCCGTGCCGTCGATCCCGCGCGCGAGGTCGCGCGGCTGCTCGCCGAGCATCGCGCGGGTGACGACGGCCGTGCCCAGGAGCGCTCCCGGAGCGTCGTCGAGCGCCTCCCCGAGCGCCTCGCCCGCGGGGGCGCCGCCGTCGGGGCCGGCCTCGCCGAGGGCGCCGCCGAGACCGCGGACGGCTCCGCGCAGCGACGTGCGGATCGGCGCAGGGAGGTCGGAGAGGATCCGGTCGGTCTGGACCGGCCCTGCGGCCGCATTCGCCGGGAGCGTGTTCCCGCTCGTGAGCGTCGCCGCGGACGGGCTGCCGGGGCTCAGGTCGACGAAGAAGTTGCCCTCGAGGAGGAGGCGCGGCCGGATCTTCGCCGTCGCGTCGGCGTGGATCGGGAGCCCGGCCTCGTCGATCTCCATCGTCGCGACCGCGAACCCGCTCCCGCGGGGCCCGGGCTCCAGCGCGGTCACGCGACCGACCTCGACGCCGGCGATCCGCACCGGCGAGGCGGCCGTGAGGTGCGCGTCGCTGCGCACGAGCATCCGCAGCTCGTACGGGGCGGGGCCGACCCGCGGGACGGCGTTGAAGATCGCCGCGAGGGCGAGCGCGATGACCGCGAGCGTCGCGAGGCCCCAGCGCAGGGGCGAGCGCGGGTCCTCGCGACGGCGCACGCGCGGCGCGGTGTCGCCTCGCCGCCTCATCCGCCGACCTCCTCGGTGACGGCGTCCTGGTTGCCCGGGACGTTGCCGACGACCTGACGGCCGGTGAGGTAGGGCTCCTGGCCCGCCTCGCACTCGCGGACCTGGCCGGAGGCCGCGGTGTTCGGGTACGGGTTCGCGTGGAGCGGCCCGACCGCCGTGCGGTTCTCCGGGTTCTCCCCCGTGGACGGGGCGCGGGCGAGGATCGCCTCGCTGTTGGGCGCGGCGTCGACCGCGACGAGGACGACGCGCGCGGCGGTGCCGGTCACCGGCCCCTCCGAGAGCATGCTCGCGGCGTTGCGCAGCAGCAGGGAGACGTACGAGCACGTCGTCTGCGCCGGGCCGAGGAAGCTCGTCAGCGGGGCGAGCTCGCGACCGGTCTCGCCGAGCCGGTCGAGCGACCGCAGGACCGGCTGCTGCTCTCCGAAGGCGACGAGGCGGTCGGAGAGATCCTCGACGCGCGGGAGCGCGCGCTCGGTCGCCGGGAGGCCGCGCACGCCGGCTCGGAGGCTCGCGGAGAGGGTGCGGGCGGCGACGGGCAGGCGGCGGGCTCCCGGCCGCAGGTCGTCGGCGAGCCCGGTGGTGGCCCGCAGCAGCGAGTCGACGGCGTCCGCGTCGCGCCGGACGGCCCTCAGAGCCGGCGGTGAGGCTCCGATCGCGTCCCGCAGCGCGTCCTCGTCGCGGGAGAGCGCGCCGAACGTCCTGGCGAGCGCGACGACGAGGTCCGCCTGCTCGACCGCGGCGGGGGCGGCCTCGCCGGCGAGGCGACGCAGGGACGCGACGAACGGCCCGAGGCGGGTCGCGGGCTCTCGCAGCGTCGCCATCACCGGCTCGAGGTCCTCGAGGAGCGGATCGAGGGTCGTGATCGCCCGGTTGAGGCCCTCTCCCCGACCGGCGAACCCGTAGCCGCCCCCGGCGATGCTCTCGCGGATCCCCGCCCGCGTCGGGGCCGTGAAGGTGTCGAGGAGGTCGCCGAGCGCCACCGCGTCGTCGAGGACCGCCGACGACGGGACGACCGCGTCCTCGGGGTAGCCGCGGCCCGACCGGCCGCGGATGACCTCGACGAGGTCGACGCCGAGGGAGCCCGCGGGGCGGATGCGGAAGCGCGTGTCGACGGGCAGAGGCTCGACGGACCGGTCGAGCGAGAGGTGCAGGCGCGCGGTCGCCGGGCCGTCGGGGTTCGGGACCGCCTCGAGGCGGGACACCTGGCCGATCCGGGTGCCGGCCATGCGGATCTCGGCGTTCTTGCGGACGAGGTGGCCGGCGGACGGCGCCTCGACGGTGAGCTCGTAGGTGGGGACGAACGGGAGCCCGTCGTTCGCCGAGTACGAGAGGAAGACCGCGACGACGGCGATGAGGAGCGTGACGGCGCCGACGAGGACCGGCTCGCCGGCGAGGCTCCGGCGCCTCGCGGGGCGGCGGTTGAGGCGCTCGCTCATCGCTCGCCTCCGAGGAGGTAGTCGAGCAGCGGCCCGGAGACGGAGCGCGCGACCGACGCCGAGGTCGCGCCGTCGTCGAGCTGCGCCTCCCCGAACTGGGCGTCGCAGCCGAAGAACTGCGTCGTCGTGTACTGCCCGCAGGCGCCCGAGAGGATCTCGTTGCGCAGGTAGTGCCCGCTCGCGTCGAAGCCGTTTCCGGACCCGGCGGCCCCGTGGATCGTCCGCAGGAGGTTCTCGATGCCGCCTTCCTCGGCGAGGCTCTCGGTGATCGCGGCGAGCTCGGCGGCCGGGTCGCGGAGCTCGCCCCCGGCCTCGTCGAGCCGGCCGGCGAGCGGGACGAGGCGGGGCAGGTCGTCGCGGAGCTGGTCGGCGGTCCGGGCCAGGCGCGTCAGCGCCGGCGTCGCGCGATCGGCGAACGGCGCGAGGGCGTCCATCGCCTCCGTGAGGTCGGGGGCGGCGGTCGACAGCTCGCGCAGCACGGGCGTCGTGCGGCGCGCGAACCGGGAGGCGCGCGCCATGAGCGGCTCGAGGCGGTCGAGCGCGGCGGGCAGCTCGTCGAGGGTCGCCGCGAGCTCGGCCCGGCGGTCGACCGTCGCCGACGCGGTGCGCGTCGAGGAGCGCACGAGCTCGACGAGCGCGCGACGCTCGGACCGCAGCTCGTCGAGGGCGCGCTCGCCGTCGACCGCGAGCCCCTCGAGGTCGTCCGTCTGGCGCTCGAGGATCTCGAGGACCCGCGAGGTCTCGAGCAGCGCCGGGTTCGCTCGCCGGATGATCGCGGCGAGCTCGGGGCCGCGCGCGGCGGTCGCCGCGCCGAGCTCGGCGAGGAGGATCGCGAGCTGCTCGTTCGTCGGGCGGCGCGAGATCGCGGTGACGAGGTCGAAGTCGACGGATCCGTAGGTCCTGTCGACCGCGAGGAGGTCCGCACCGGCGCCCGGGCGGCCGTCCGGGACGACGGGCAGGCGCCCGGCGCGGTCCGTTCCGGGCTCGCAGACGACGACGCGCTCGCCGATGAGGGACTGCAGCCGCGTGCCGCAGCGGGCGTCCGCGCGGAAGGGCGCGAAGCGCTCGTCGTCGATCTCCAGGGTGAGCGCCGCCTTGTTCTCGGGCGTGAGGTCGAGGTCGACGACGCGGCCGACGCGCACGCCCGCGACGAGGACGTCGGCGCCCTGGTTGAGAGCGGCCTCGTCGAAGACCGCGTGGACGCGGTAGCCCTCGGGGCCGGTGCCGCCGGCGCCGAGCGACGCCCCGACCGCGACGACGACAGCGACGAGGAGCGCGATCGCAGCGACGCGCGTCATCCGGCCCCCGGGCGCTCGGTGAGGAGGCAGGTCGGCAGGCGCAGGGGCGCGGAGCCGTCGGCGGGCGGGAAGATCGAGGCGCCCGGGCAGCGGGTGCCGCTCTTCGAGGGCAGGCGGGAGTAGGCGTCGCCGCTCGTCCGGCCCCGGAGCGTGTTCGTCGCCGTGTCGAGGTCGAAGGCGAGCAGGCTCGGCTGGAGCCGCGCGTAGTGGCCGTTGGCGTCGTAGTTCGCCGTCACCTGGCCGATGCGGGCGAGGGCTCCGACGACCTCGGGCGTGTACGCCCGCAGCGAGGCGAGCTGGGTCTCCGAGGCGTCCATGGTGCGGATCGCGCGGGGGAACGCCGTCCGGGCGCGGCGCGCGAGCGCCGGGGCCTCGCGCAGCAGGTCCGTCGCGTCGTCGTCCTCACCGGGGCGCGAGACGGCAGCGGCCAGGTCGCCGACGGGGGCGGCGCCGTCGCGCGCGAGCCGGCGCAGTCGACCGAGGAACGCCGGCAGCTCACCCGTCGAGGGCCGGGTCGCGGCGACGAGCCCGTCGAGGTCGTCGAGCGCGACGCGCGTCGCGGCGAGGGTGCGCCGGCCGTCGGCGAGGACGCCGGGGAGCCGCGCGACGGCGCGGCCGAGCGCGAGCTCCTCGTCGGCGAGCGCGGCGGTCGCGGTCCGCGCATCGCCGACGAGAGAGGTGAGGTCGGCCTCCCGGGCGGCGAGCGCGCGAGCCGCCCGGGCGCCGTCGCGGAGGAGGCTCGTGAGCTGCTCCTCGTCCGCCGCGACCGCGCGCGCGACGTCGGAGAGACCGCCGAGCGCCGGCGGGAGACGCTCGATCGTGAGCGCCGCCTCGGCCGAGCGGCCGTCGAGCTGGGCGGCGCTGCCGGAGATGAAGGACCGCAGACCGCGGCGGGTGTCGGCGTCGAGGGCGGAGAGCGCGGCGTCGATGTCCACCGGCGACTGCGTCTCGTCCGCGCCGATGACGCCGCCGTCGGGGATCTCCTCCGCGTCCTCGTCGAGCGGGACGTCGAGCGAGACGAACCGGTTCGCGACGCCCGAGAGGGAGTCGACGCGGATGCGGGCGAGCGTCCCGCGGGCGAGCGGCGCGAGGTCGTCGTCGATCGAGAGCCGGATCGCGGCGGTGCCGTCGTCGGCGAGCGCGACGTCCTCCACCGAGCCGACGGCCGCGGCGCCGACACGCACCTCGTTGCCGACGATGAGCTGCCCCGCGTCGGTGAAGCGCGCGGTCACCTCGTAGTCGCCGCCGCCGCGGAGGAGGATGACCGCCACGGCAGCGAGGATCACCGCGAGCACGAGGGCGACCGCGATCCGGAGGCGGCGCTGCTCGTGGTCCGCGTCGAGGCCCGGGCCGGAGGCCGCCGCGGTGGGAGGTGTGGGGGTGTGCGCCAAGTAGGTGACCCGATCGACCCTTGTCGGGGTCGATGCGCCTGCCTCCCAGCCGCGCGAGAAATGTACCCCCGTCCACCGCGAGGGGAATGCGACATTCGTCGAGACTCCGCCCGAGAAGTCGGGATGCCGCCGACCGCGCGCGTCTCGTCGCGAGCGACCCGCCGCGTCGTGTGCGCAGCTGCACACGAAGTTACCGACATAGAAACTTGAACCGCGGTAACCTCGCTGGCGATGGCACGCCGACGCCCGTCAGAGGCTCGCCGCGCAGGCCGCAGGCGCCTCCCCCGGGAGGAGCGGGCGGCCCAGATCGTCGACGTGGCGCACGCCGCCTTCGCGGCGCACGGCTACGGCGCCGTGACGATGGACGCGATCGCCGCCGAGGTCGGCGTGACGAAGCCGCTCCTCTACGCCTACGTCGGCAACAAGGAGCAGCTCTACCTCGCGTGCATCGAGCGGGACGCCGCGACGCTCGAGTCGGCGGTCGCCTCGGCGATCGCCGACGCGGACGATCCGGGTCTCGCCCTCCAGGACTGCCTGCGCGCCTACCTCACGTTCCTCGAGAGCGACCGGGCCGCCTGGCAGGTCCTCTACGACGAGACGCTCCCCGCGGGGGGCCTCGTCGCCGAGACCGTCGCGGCGTACCGCGCCCGGCTGACCGAGATCGTCGGGACCGGCGTCGCCGACCTCCTCCCGGACATCACCGCGGAGGAGGTCGACGCGATGGCCCACCTCCTCCTCGGCGCCGCGGAGGCGCTCGGGCGGTGGTGGCTGCGCACGCAGTCGCTCTCGCCGTCCGACGCCGCCGACGTCCTCATCTCGACCGTCGCGCCCGGCCTCGCCCGGCGCGCCCGCACCTAGAACCACGGACCCCCCAAGGACCCGATGACCTCCCCCACCGCACCTCGCAAGGTCGCCGTCGTCGGCGGCAACCGCATCCCGTTCGCCCGCTCGAACGGCACCTACGCGCAGGCGTCGAACCAGGACATGCTCACCGCGGCGCTCGACGGCCTCGTCACGCGCTACGGGCTCGAGGGCGTCCGCCTCGGCGAGGTCGCCGCCGGCGCCGTCCTCAAGCACAGCCGCGACTTCAACCTCACGCGCGAGTGCGTCCTCGGCAGCCGCCTCGATCCGCACACCCCGGCCTACGACGTGCAGCAGGCGTGCGGCACGGGTCTCGAGGCGGCGATCCTCGTCGCGAACAAGATCGCGCTCGGTCAGATCGACTGCGCGATCGCCGGCGGCGTGGACACGACCTCCGACGCCCCCATCGCGATCGGCGAGGACCTCCGCGAGATCCTCCTCGAGGCCAACCGCGCCCGGTCGAACACCGACCGCCTGAAGGCGATCGCGAAGATCCGCCCGCAGCACCTCATCCCGGCGATCCCGCGCAACGAGGAGCCGCGGACCGGCCTCTCGATGGGCGAGCACCAGGCGCGCACGGCGGCCGAGTGGGGCCTCACGCGCGCCGAGCAGGACGAGCTCGCCGCGGCGAGCCACCAGAACCTCGCCGCCGCCTACGACCGCGGCTTCCTCGACGACCTCATGACGCCGTACCTCGGCCTCGAGCGCGACGAGAACCTCCGCCCCGACTCGAGCGCCGAGAAGCTCGCGAAGCTGAAGCCCGCCTTCGGCGGGCCCGAGGGGACGATGACGGCCGGCAACTCGACGCCTCTCACCGACGGCGCGTCGGTCGTCCTCCTCGCGAGCGAGGAGTGGGCGAAGGAGCGCGGGCTCCCGATCCTCGCCACGTTCGCCGGCGCGGAGACGGCCGCCGTCGACTACGTCCACGGCGGCGAGGGGCTCCTCATGGCGCCCGCGTACGCGATGCCGCGGATGCTCGACCGCCACGGCCTCGCCCTCCAGGACTTCGACCTCTACGAGATCCACGAGGCCTTCGCCGCGCAGGTCCTCTCGACCCTGAAGGCCTGGGAGGACCCGGTGTTCTGCAAGGAGCGGCTCGGCCGCGACGCCCCGCTCGGCGCGATCGACCGGTCGAAGCTCAACGTCAACGGCAGCTCCCTCGCCGCCGGCCACCCGTTCGCCGCGACCGGCGGGCGCATCCTCGCCGGCCTCGCGAAGGAGCTCGACGCCCGCGGCGGCGGCCGCGGCGTCATCAGCGTCTGCGCGGCCGGTGGCCAAGGCGTCGTCGCGATCCTCGAGAAGGCATAGACAGGGAGAAGAAGATGGACACCTACACCCAGATCGCCACCCATCCGCTCGGGCGCGCCGTCGTCGGGCGGATCGGGCTCCCGACGCCGGTCGAGCTCGATAGGCACACGCCGGGGGACCCCGTCGTCGACGGCCGCGTCCTCCTCGGCGCCGCTCCCGGCGGCCGGCTCGCCCGCCCGATCGCGAAGATCCTCGCGGGCGCCCGCGCCGAGACGGCGACCGCCCTGCGCGACGACCTGCGCAGCGCTGCCGCCGAGGCCGGGCTCGACGCGTCGGTGTTCAACCCCGAGGCACCCGGCGACCAGCGCTTCAAGGCGCTCGTCTTCGACGCCACGGGCATCGAGGACTCCGCGCAGCTGAGCGAGCTCCACGCCTTCTTCCACCCCGTCGTCCGCAAGGTGCAGGCGAGCGGCCGGGTCGTCGTGCTCGGCACGCCGCCCGCCGAGGCGGGGTCGGTCCGCGCGGCGACCGCGCAGCGGGCGCTCGAGGGCTTCACCCGCGCACTGGGCAAGGAGATCGGGAAGGGCACGACCGTCCAGCTCGTCCACGTCGCGCCCGGCGCCGAGGACCAGCTCGAGTCGACGCTGCGCTTCCTCCTCTCGCCGCGCAGCGCCTACGTGAGCGGCCAGGTCGTGCGGATCACGCCGTCGGAGCGCCACGCCGAGGTGAGCGAGCTGCGCCCGCTCGACGGGCAGGTCGCGCTCGTCACCGGCGCGGCGCGCGGCATCGGCGCCGCGATCGCCGAGGTCCTCCATCGCGACGGCGCCACGGTCGTCGGCCTCGACGTCCCCGCGCTCGGCGACGAGCTGCGCGAGGGCATGGAGAAGCTCGCAGGCACGCCGATCGAGATCGACATCACCGCGCCCGAGGCGCCCGAGCAGATCGCCGAGGCGCTCACGGCCGCCCACGGGGGCGTCGACGTCGTCGTCCACAACGCGGGCATCACCCGCGATCGCACGCTCGGTCGCATGGACGCCCAGCGCTGGCAGAGCGTCATCGACGTCAACCTCTCCAGCGAGGAGCGCATCAACGACGTGCTCCTCGGATCGGGCGCCCTGCGCGACGGCGGTCGCATCGTGTGCGTCAGCTCGATCAGCGGCATCGCGGGGAACAACGGGCAGACGAACTACGCGACGTCGAAGGCGGGCGTCATCGGGATGGTGCAGGCGCTCGCGCCCGTCGTCGCCGAGAAGGGCATCACGATCAACGCGGTCGCCCCGGGCTTCATCGAGACGAAGATGACCGCCGCCGTGCCGCTGCCGATCCGCGAGGCCGGGCGGCGGATGAACTCGATGAGCCAGGGCGGGCTGCCCGTCGACGTCGCCGAGGCGATCGCGTGGTACGCGAGCCCGGCGAGCGCGGGCGTCACCGGGAACGTCGTGCGCGTCTGCGGCCAGAGCCTCCTGGGAGCGTGACCATGACGACGACGAAGACCCTCGACTCGACCCCGGGCGTCCTCGGCGGGTACGCGAAGGCGTTCGGCAGCGCCGTCCCGCTCGCCGGGCGGCTGCCGGTGCTCCCCGGCGGAGGCGGCGACCTCCCCGACCTCGAGCTGCGCGTCCCCGGTCTCTCCACCGACCCCGCGCACCTCGCCGCCTACGCGAAGGTCTGCGGCTTCACCCTGCGTGACGCGCTGCCCGCGACATACTTGGGCGTGCGGGCGTTCCCCGTCCACATCGCGCTCATGACCGACCCCGCGTTCCCGTTCGGACCGGTCGGCCTCGTCCATCTCACGAACGAGATCGTCCACCACCGACCCGTCGGGATCGCCGAGACCCTCGACCTCCGCGTGTGGACGACGGGCCTCGACCCGCACCCGAAGGGGCGGACGCTCACCCTCCACACGGAGGTGACGGCCGAGGGCGAGGTCGTGTGGGAGGCGCGATCCACGATGCTGCGCCGCGGCGGCGCATCGCCGGAGGGCGACGAGAAGAAGGCGGCGCGCAAGCAGGCCGACGAGCCGCTCCCCGAGAGCGCGACCTGGCGTCTGCCCGGGGACCTCGGCCGCCGGTACGCCGCCGTGTCCGGCGATCGCAACCCGATCCACCTCTACGGGCTCACCGCGAAGCCGTTCGGCTTCCCGCGCGCGATCGCGCACGGCCTGTGGACGAAGGCCCGCTGCCTCGCCGCGCTCGACGGCCGCCTGCCCGACGGGTTCACCGTCGAGGTGAGCTTCCGCAAGCCGGTCCTCCTGCCGACGACCGTCGTCTTCGGCAGCGCGCCGAAGGGCCGCGGGACGCGCTTCCAGGTGCGGGACGCGAAGAAGGGCCACATCCATCTCGACGGGACCGTGACCCCGCTTCCGAAGCGGCGGCGGAGCACGGCGAAGCCGACCACCACGAAGACCGGAGGGACGAAGTGAGCGTCGCCGACAAGGGCATGGGGCTCGGGATCCGAGCCCTCAGGGGACTCGCCGGGCTCGAGATCATCGACCGCGTCGGCCTGCGGGGGCCGGCCGAGCAGGCCGTCTACCGGGCCACGAAGAACGGCTTCCGCGGGGCGAACGCCGCCGGGCGGACGTTCGCGGCCGCCACGAAGCTCGGCCGGCCGGAGCGGACCCCGCGGGTCCGCGACGAGAGCGGCCTCTTCGACCTCACGCCGACCGACGAGCAGCAGATGTTCGTCGAGGCGATGCGCGACGTCGCGGCGAAGAAGCTGCGCCCCGCCGCGCTCGACGCCGACGCGGCCTGCGCCGCGCCGCAGGAGATCCTCGAGCAGGGCACGGAGCTCGGCCTCGCGACGCTCGGCGTCCCCGAGGCGCTCGACGGCGCCGCGAGCGAGGCGTCGGCGGTCACGGGCGTCCTCGTCGCCGAGGAGCTCGCGCGGGGGGACCTCGGCCTCGCGGTCGCGATGCTCGCGCCGTCGGCCGTGAGCACGGCGCTCGCCCTCCACGGCGACGCCGACCAGCAGTCGACCTACCTCCCCGCCTTCACGGGCGAGGAGCCGCCGGCCGCCGCCCTCGCGATCCTCGAGCCGACGCCGCTCTACGACCCGCTCGCCCCGGCGACCCGTGCGAGGAAGACGCCGGACGGCGGGTACGTCCTCACGGGCGAGAAGTCGCTCGTGCCGCGGGCCGCCGACGCGGAGCTGCTCCTCGTGAGCGCGGAGATCGAGGGCCACGGCCCCGGCCTCTTCCTCGTCGAGCCGGCGCAGGCCGCCGGCACGCTGGGCGTCGAGCCGGAGCCCGCGATGGGCGTGCGCGCCGCCGCGACCGGGCGGCTGCGCCTCGACGGGGTCACCGTCCCGGCGTCGGCGCTCCTCGCCGACGGCGACCCGCAGGCGTTCCGCGACGTCGTGCGCCGCGCGCGACTCGGATGGTGCGCGGTGAGCGTCGGCTGCGCGCAGGCCGTCCTCGACTACGTCATCCCGTACGTCAAGGAGCGCACCGCGTTCGGCGAGCCGATCGCGTACCGCCAGGCGGTCGCGTTCATGGTGAGCGACATCGCGATCGAGTCGGACGCGATGCGGCTCGTCACCTACCGCGCGGCGTCGCGCGCCGACCAGGGCCTCGACTTCCATCGCGAGACGGCGCTCGCGCGGCGCCTCTGCGCCGAGAAGGGGCAGTGGATCGGGTCGGCCGGGGTCCAGCTCCTCGGTGGTCACGGCTACGTGAAGGAGCACCCGGTCGAGCGCTGGTTCCGGGACCTGCGGGCGGCGGGCGTCATGGAGGGCGCCCTGCTCGTCTGATCGCGCACCGCGAGACGAGAGGAACGAGACGATGATCAACCTCGAGACACCGAAGAAGGCCAGGGCCATCATCGGCCAGGCCCATCAGGTCGGCCAGGAGATGCTGCGCCCGATCGCCCGCAAGTACGACACCGCCGAGCACGAGCGCCCCAAGGAGCTCGACATGCTCGCGGCGCTCATCGACGGGCTCAACGACAGCGGCGGCAGCGGCGGCGCGGGCGCGGCCGGCGTCGGCGGCGGCGCCGACGAGCCGGCCGTGAACGGCACGGAGGCGGTGCGCAACCGCAACGGCTCGAACCTGTCGACGATGCTGAGCGTCCTCGAGACGTGCTGGGGCGACGTCGGGCTCACGCTCGCGATCCCCGGCCAGGGGCTCGGCAACTCGGCGATCGCGTCGGTCGCCGAGGGCGAGCAGCTCGAGAAGTACGGCGGGCGCTGGGCGTCGATGGCGATCACCGAGCCCGAGGCGGGCTCGGACTCGGCGGCGATCCGCACCACCGCCGAGCTCGACGGCGACGAGTACGTCCTCAACGGCGAGAAGATCTACGTCACCGCCGGCGAGCGCTGCGAGCTCGTCGTCGTGTGGGCGACCCTCGACAAGTCGGTCGGGCGGGCGGCGATCAAGTCGTTCGTCGTCGAGCGCTCGAACCCCGGGCTCATCCTCGAGCGCGTCGAGCACAAGCTCGGCATCCGCGCGAGCGACACGGCGGCGTTCCGGCTCGAGAACTGCCGCGTGCCGAAGGACGCGCTCCTCGGCTCGCCCGAGATCGACACGAAGAGCGGCTTCGGCGGCGTCATGAAGACCTTCGACAACACGCGGCCGCTCGTCGCGGGGATGGCGATCGGCGTCGCCCGCGCGGCGCTCGAGCTCACGCGCGACAAGCTCCTCGAGGCCGGCGTCGAGATCGACTACGACCGCCCCGCGACGACGCAGCCGGCGGCGGCGGCGCGCTGGATCGAGCTCGAGGCCGACTACGAGGCGAGCCTGCTCCTCGCGATGCAGGCGGCCTGGATGGCCGACAACCGCAAGCCGAACTCGGTCGAGGCCTCGAAGGCGAAGGCGAAGGCCGGGCGGTCGGGGACGACGATCGCGCTCGCGTGCATCGAGCTGCTCGGCTCGGTCGGCTACGGCGAGGGCGAGCTGCTCGAGAAGTGGGCGCGCGACGCGAAGATCCTCGACATCTTCGAGGGCACCCAGCAGATCCAGCTGCTCATCATCGCCCGCCAGCTCCTCCAGCTCACGAGCGCGGAGCTCAAGTAGGTTCGCAGCATGCGCCTCACCGTCCCCTTCTCGGGCGAGAACGCCTGGACCCTCGGTCACCCGTGGGCGGCGTTCTACGACTGGATGGTCGAGAGCGAGGCGGTCGGCCACCGGCTCGCCCGCCTCGCGTCGGGGACGGACCTCCGCCTGCTGCATCACGCCGCGGACGTCGTGGGCGGCCTCCCCGAGGGGAGCGCCGTCCTCGACGTGCCGTGCGGGGGCGGGGTCGCGCTGCGCGGGCTGCGCCCCGGGCAGGGGCTGCGGTACGTCGCGGCGGACATCGCGCCGTCGATGCTCGCGCGCACGCGCGAGGCGGCGGAGGAGCGGGGCGTCGCCGACCAGGTCGAGCTCCTCGAGGCCGACGTCGCGCGCCTCCCGTTCGCGGACGCGACGTTCGACCTCGTCCTCTCGCTCACGGGGCTGCACTGCTTCCCCGAGCCGCGCGCGGCCGTCGTCGAGCTGGGCCGGGTGACCCGGCCCAGCGCGCTCCTCAGCGGCAGCGCGGTGCTGCGCGACGCGGGCCTGCGGCACGTGCCGATGCACGTCGCCGGCCGCGCGGCGGGCCTCATGGGTCCCGGGGCCACGACGGCGGAGCTGCGCGAATGGCTCGCCGCCGCGGGGTTCGAGCCTCCCGAGCTGCGGGTCTCCGGCCCGCTCACGTACTTCACCGCGCGCCGACGGGCCTAGGAGGGCTGGGCCGCGTGCGCCGCGGGCTCTCCGCGCTCCTCGCCGTCCTGCGCGGCACCCCGCAGGACGTGCCCGATCGCGCCCTCGCGCGGATCACCCAGGCGACGATCGTCGCCTCGACCGCGTTCGCGAACCTCGTCGGGGCTGCGCTCGCGGTCCTCCTCCTCTTCCTCGTCCTGCCGGTGCCCGACGCGGCCCGGGCCTCGACCGACGCGCTCGCGATCGTGGCGGTCGCCGCCTACGTCGGGTTCGCGCTCGCCTTCGGCATCTGGCGCGGACTGCGGACGGGAACGCGCGCGGCGGGCTGGCTCCTCGAGGAGCGCGAGCCGACCGAGCGCGAGCGGCGCGCGTCGCTCGCGATCCCCGCCCGCGTCTTCCGGCTCCAGCTCGCGCTGTGGCTCGCGGCGGCCGTCCTCTTCGCAGCCACGATGGGCTCGAGCTCGGCGCTGTTCGCGCTGGAGATCGGCCTCACCGTCGCGATGTGCGGGGTCGCGACCGCGACGATCGCGTTCCTCCTGGCCGTGCGGTACGGGCGGGCCCTCACCGCTCGGGCGCTGGCCGA
Organism: Paraconexibacter sp.; assembly: GCF_059438195.1. Taxonomy (NCBI): domain Bacteria; kingdom Bacillati; phylum Actinomycetota; class Thermoleophilia; order Solirubrobacterales; family Paraconexibacteraceae; genus Paraconexibacter; species Paraconexibacter sp. The sequence goes on along the minus strand of NZ_JBLKKY010000009.1, from coordinate 57,939 downwards.
CGAGCCGCCGCGCCGCGAGCGCGTCCTCGGCGTCCGCGTCCGCCTCGTGCTCGTGTGGGCGGTGGGGACGGGCATGCCGATCGCCGGGATGCTCCTGCTCTCGAGCTTCGCGCTCGGCCTCGACGACATCGACAAGACCGAGCTCGCCCGCGCGGTCGTCGTCCTCTCCGGGGTCGCGCTCGCCGTCGGGCTGCTCGCGACGTCGATCTCCTCGCGCTCGCTCTCCGACCCCCTCACCGCGCTGCGCGCCGCGCTGCGACGGGTGCAGGACGGCGACCTCGACGTCCGCGTCACCGTGAACGACGCGACGGAGGTCGGCTATCTCCAGGCGGGCTTCAACGAGATGGTCGAGGGCCTGCGCGAGCGGGAGCGGGTGCGGGACATCTTCGGTCGGCACGTCGGCGAGGACGTCGCGCGACGGGCGCTCGACGAGGGCGCGGGACTCGGCGGCGAGGAGCGCGAGGCGGCGGCGCTCTTCGTCGACGTCATCGGATCGACGACGCTCGCGAGCGAGCGGTCGCCGACAGAGGTCGTCGGACTCCTCAACGCGTTCTTCGAGGTCGTCGTCGACGTGACACGCGCGCACGGAGGACTCGTCAACAAGTTCGAGGGCGACGGCGCGCTCTGCGTCTTCGGCGCGCCGATCGCCGACGACGACGCGGCCGGCGCGGCGCTCGCCACCGCCCGGGAGATGCAGGCGCGGCTGCGCGAGGCGGTGCCCGAGGTCCGCGCGGCGATCGGCGTCTCGGCGGGCACGGTCGTCGCCGGCAACGTCGGCGCCCAGGACCGCTTCGAGTACACGGTCATCGGCGATCCGGTGAACGAGGCGGCGCGTCTCAGCGAGCTCGCGAAGGACCACGCCGGCGCGCTCTGCGCGAGCGACGCCGCGCTCGAGCGGGCGAGCGAGGCGGAGGGCGCCCGGTGGACGCGGGCGGACGAGGTGACGCTCCGCGGCCGGTCGAAGCCGACCCTGGTCGCCGTCCCCGCTCCTCCCGAGGGGTGAGTGTGGATCCACCTGGCTCTCCGCCGGGTGGATCCACACTCACGCCCGCGGGGCCGGGACGACGAGGGCCCCGGTCTCCCGGGGCCCTCGGTGCGACTGGAGCGCTGCGCGCGACTAGACGGCCGCGGCGACCTTCCCGTCGGCGTACTCCTCGCCGGCCTCGGCCTTCGCGACGAGCGAGGCGGGCGGCTCGAAGCGCTCGCCGTACTTGGCGGCGAGCTCACGGCAGCGGGCGACGAAGCCGCTCACGCCGCCCTCGTAGCCGTTGATGTACTGCAGGACGCCGCCGGTCCAGCCCGGGAACCCGATGCCCATGATGGACCCGATGTTCGCGTCGGCGACCGACTCGATGACGCCCTCGTCGAGGCACTTGATCGTCTCGATGGACTCGATGAAGAGCATGCGCTCCTCGAGGTCCTTGAGCTCGATCTTCGACGGATCGTCGACCGTCGGGAAGCTGTCCTTGAGCCCGGACCACAGGCCCTGGCGCTTCCCCTCCTCGTACTCGTAGAAGCCGGCGCCGCGCACGCGGGCCGGGCGGCCGAGCTCGATCATCTTGTCGATGACCGCGAACGCCGGGTGGTCGGGGAACGGGGTGCCCTCTGCCTTGGCGGCCTCCTGGCCGGCCTTGCGGATGCGCACCATGAGCTCCATGTTGAGCTCGTCGGTGAGCTGGAGCACCGGCGCCGGGTAGCCGGCCTGCGAGGAGGCCTGCTCGATCGTCGGGGCGGGGATGCCCTCGGCGACCATCGCGATGCCCTCGTTGATGAACGTCCCGATGACGCGGCTCGTGAAGAAGCCGCGCGAGTCGTTGACGACGATCGGCGTCTTCTTGATCTGCTTCGAGACGTCGAGCGCGCGGTAGAGCGTCTCTTGCGACGTCTTCTCGCCCTTGATGATCTCGAGGAGCGGCATCTTGTCCACCGGGCTGAAGAAGTGCAGCCCGATGAAGTCCTCGGGACGCGAGACGAACTCGGCGAGGCTCGTGATCGGCAGCGTCGAGGTGTTCGAGCCCAGCAGCGCGTCGGGCGCGAGGTGCGGCTCGATCTCCTTGAAGACCTGCTCCTTCACGGACGGATCCTCGAAGACGGCCTCGATGACGAGGTCGGCGCCCGCGGCCTTGCTGGGATCGTCGGTGGCGGTGATCCGCGCGAGGAGGGCGTCGCCCTTCTCCTGCGTCGTCTTGCCCTTCTCGACGCCCTTGGCGACGAGCTTCTCCGAGTAGCCCTTGCCGCGGTCGGCGGCGGCCTGGTCGACGTCCTTGAGGACGACCTCGATGCCGCTCTTCGCGCACACGTAGGCGATCGCGGCGCCCATCATGCCGGCGCCGAGGACGACGACCTTCTTCGCCTGGAACGGCGGGATGTCCTCGGGGCGGCCGCGGTCGCCGTTGACGCGCTGGAGGTCGAAGAAGAACGCCTGGATCATGTTCTTCGCGACCTGGCCCGTGGCGAGGTGCGTGAAGTACCGGCCCTCGATCGCCATCGCGTTGTCGACGTCGACCTGGGCGCCCTCGACGGCGACGGCCATGATCGCCTTCGGCGCCGGGTAGTTCGCGCCCTTCAGCTGCTTGCGCAGGTTCGCCGGGAAGGCGGGGAGGTTCTGGGCGAACTTCGGGACCGACGGCGTGCCGCCGGGGATCTTGTAGCCCTTGACGTCCCAGGGCTGCTGGACGGGATCCCCGCCCGCCCGATCGGCGATGAACTTCTTCGCCGCCGGGAGGAGGCCATCGGGCGAGTCGACGAGCTCGCTGATGAGGCCGAGCTCGAGCGCCTTCTCCGGACGGACCCGCTGGCCCTGGAGGAGGAGCTGCATGAGCGCGTCGACGATGCCGAGCATCCGCACCGTGCGGACGACGCCGCCGGCGCCCGGCAGGAGGCCGAGCTGGACCTCGGGGAAGCCGAGCTGGATCTTCGGGTCGTTCACGACGACGCGGTGGTGCGTCGCGAGGCAGATCTCGAGGCCGCCGCCGAGGGCCGCCCCGTTGACCGCGCTGACGACCGGGATGCCGAGCGTCTCGAGGCGACGGAGGTCGCTCTTGATCGACTCGACGCCCGCGCTGAACTCCGCGGCGTTCTCCGGCGTGACCTTCTTGAGGTCGTTGAGGTCGCCGCCCGCGAAGAACGTCTTCTTCGCCGAGGTGATGACGACGCCCTTCACGGACCCCTTCTCGACCTCACCCGCGAGGCGCTCGACCGTCGCGTGGAAGGAGGCCATGAAGTCCGCGTTCATCGTGTTCGCGGACTGGTTGGGATCGTCCAGCGTGAGGATGACGACGCCGTCGGCGTCCTGCTCCCAGCGAATCGTCTCGGTGTGGCTCATCTGTTCTCCTCTGTGTTCCGCCGGGGCGCTCAGACGCGCTCGACGACCGTCGCGATGCCCATGCCGCCGCCGACGCAGAGCGTGCAGAGGCCGTAGCGGCCGCCCGTGCGCTCGAGCTCGTCGATGATCGTGCCGAGGATCATCGCGCCGGTCGCGCCGAGGGGGTGACCCATCGCGATGGCGCCGCCGTTGACGTTGACCTTCTCCATGTCGACGTCGAGGTCCTTGACGAGACGCAGGGCGACGGCCGCGAAGGCCTCGTTGATCTCGATGAGGTCCATGTCGTCGGCCTTGAGGCCCGCCTTGTCGAGGGCCTTCTTCGAGGCCGGGCCGGGGCCCGTGAGCATGATCGTCGGGTCGGCGCCGGAGAGCGCGGTCGCGACGATGCGGGCGCGCGGCTTCATGCCGGCGCGCTCACCGGCCTTCTCCGAGCCGATCGCGACGAGGGCCGCGCCGTCGACGATGCCCGACGAGTTGCCCGCGTGGTGGACGTGGTTGATCTTCTCGATCCAGTGGTACTTCTGGAGCGCGACGGCGTCGAAGCCGCCCATCTCGCCCATCATCGCGAAGGACGGCTTGAGGCCCGAGAGGCTCTCGACCGTCGTGCCCGGGCGGATGAACTCGTCCTTCTCGAGGACGACCTGCCCGTTCATGTCCCTCACCGGGACGACCGAGTTGTCGAAGTAGCCGCTCTCGCGCGCGTTGGCGGCGCGCTCCTGCGAGCGGACGGCGAAGCGGTCGACGTCCTCGCGGTCCCAGCCCTCGACGGTCGCGATGAGGTCGGCGCCGATGCCCTGCGGGACGAAGCCGGTGTCGAAGTTCGTCTCGGGATCCATCCCCCAGGCGCCGCCGTCGGAGCCCATCGGGACGCGCGACATCGACTCGACGCCGCCGGCGAGGACGAGGTCCTCCCAGCCGGAGGCGACCTTCTGCGCGGCCAGGTTCACGGCCTCGAGGCCGGAGGCGCAGAAGCGGTTGAGCTGGACGCCGGCGACGGTGTCCGGCAGGCCGGCCTTGATCGCGGCGGTCTTGGCGATGTCGCCGCCCTGGTCGCCGATCGGCGAGACGCAGCCGAGCACGACGTCGTCGACGTCGTTGGGGTCGAGCTGGTCGTTGCGCACGAGCGTCTCGTGCATGAGGCCGACGACGAGGTCGACCGGCTTGACGTTGTGCAGGGACCCGTTGTGCTTGCCCTTGCCGCGGGGTGTGCGGATCGCGTCGTAGACGTACGCCTCGGTGCTGCTCATGGTCGGTCGACTCCTCGTCTCTCTCGGGACTGTCCTCGCGGCGCCGGGAACAGCGTCCGCGGGCATGCCGACGGTGGGTGGTCGGCGGCTGTCTTTCATCGTAGCGTTTGTTGGCACGGTGCCAACGGCCGGCCGCGAAGAACCCGTCAAGTCGGGTGGACGGGTTGCCGATAAGGGAGAGGTGAGGCGGTCCCCGCGCCCCCGCACGCGAGGTCCGCAGCGCTTCCCCGCCGCCCATGTCCAGCACTGATCAGCTCGACGCCGCGTTCTTCGCCCAGCTCTTCGACGCGGCGCCGGACGCGATCGTCGTCGTCGACGCCGACGGCCGGATCCGCCTGGCGAACGCGCAGGTGACGACGCTCCTCGGATGGCGGATGGAGGATCTCGTCGGACGCCCCGTCGAGGTCCTCGTCCCGATGGGGGCGAAGTCGCGGCACACGGGGCACCGCGACGACTACGGCGAAGCCCCCGTCACCCGCCCGATGGTCGGCGGACACACGCTCGCCGCCGTCCGCGCCGACGGCACCGAGGTGCCGGTCGACATCAGCCTCAGCCCGATCCGCCACGACGGCGACACCTTCGTCGCGGCGGCGATCCGCGACGCGACGGAGCGGCGCGCGATCGAGGACCGCCTCAGCGCGAGCGAGGAGCGGATGCGAACGAGCCTCGAGAGCATGCTCGACGGCTTCGCGATCCTCGAGGCCGTGCGGGAGGACGACGAGATCGTCGACTTCACCTGGACGTACATCAACGCGGTCGGGTCGCGCACCTACGGCCGGCCTGTGAAGGAGCTCGTCGGCACGCGGATGAGCGCTGTCGTCCCCGGCATCGAGGAGACCGGCTTCCTCGCCTCCGTCGCCCGGGTCGTCGAGACCGGCCTTCCGTGGTCGGATCCCTCCTACGCGTACACCGACGAGAAGCTCGACGGGGTCTTCGAGCTGCGCGCGTGGAAGCTCGAGGACGGGGTGGCGATCACCTGGCGCGACGTCACCGGCCGCGAAGCTGCCGCCGAGGCTCTGCGCCTCAGCGAGGAGCGCTTCCGCGAGTCGGTGGAGCACCTCCACGACGCCCTCTCCGTGTTCAGCACCGTGCGCGACGAGAGCGGGGTGATCGTCGACTTCCGCTGGGAGTTCGCGAACCGGCAGGTCTGCGCCATGACCGGGTACCGCCGCGAGGAGCTCCTCGGGCGGCGGCTCCTCGAGATGCTCCCCGAGCACGGTCCCGCCGGCCTCTTCGACGCCTATCGGCGCGTCGTCCTCACCGGTGAGCCGTGGATCGAGCCGACCGCCTGGCACGAGGAGCAGTGGGGGACCGGCAGGCGCACGCGCCGCGCCTTCGACATCCGCGCGACCCGCCTCAGCGACGGACTCGTCGTCGTCGCACGCGACGTCACCGACGAGCGCGAGCGCGACGAGCGGGAGGCGAACGAGCTCGCGGAGCTCGCCCGCGCCAACGCGGAGATCCGCCGGCTCAACGAGCTCGGCGACCTCCTCCAGAGCTGCGTCACCGTCGAGGAGGCCTTCGCGGTCGGCGGGCGCGCAGGCGCCGCCCTCTTCCCCGGGCTCGCCGGCGGGATCTCGACGATCGACCCCGAGAGCGGGCTCCTCGCGATGAGCTCCCGCTGGACCGCCGACGGCGCGGCACCCGAGCGCGACGACACCGTCTTCCTCGCGGCGGACTGCTGGGCGCTGCGGCGCGGGCAGCCGCACGTCTCCGGTCCGTCGGCGCCGCGATGCGCCCACCTCCCCGACGAGGTCGGATACTGCCTCTGCGTCCCCATGGTCGGCCAGGGCGACACGCGCGGGACGCTGCACGTCTTCTCGACGGACCGCGACCCGGAGGTGGGCCGCCGCCTCGAGGACGCGACGTCCCTCGCGACGACGGTCGCCCGGCAGATCGCGATGGCCGCCGCGAACCTGCGCATGCGCGACCAGCTGCGGACGCTGTCGATCCGCGACCCGCTCACGGGCCTGTTCAACCGGCGCTACATGGAGGAGACGCTCACGCGCGAGCTCTCGCGGGCGCACCGGACCCACACCGACGTCGCGGTCGTGCAGCTCGACATCGACCTCTTCAAGGCCTACAACGACCGCTTCGGGCACGCCGCCGGCGACGCCGTCCTCGTCGCGGTCGCCCACGAGCTGCGCGAGTCGTTCCGGTCCTCCGACGTCGTCTGCCGCTACGGCGGCGAGGAGTTCACGGTCATCCTCCCCGACTGCGACGCCGCCGACGCCGTCGAGCACGCGCAGCGGCTCGGCGACGCGGTCGCCCGGCTCGAGGTGCCGTTCCGCGGCTTCGTGCTCCCGTCGCCGACGATCACCGCCGGCGTCGCCGCGTTCCCGGAGGACGCGACGGACGCCGAGAAGCTCATCGCGAAGGCGGACGGCGCCCTCTACGCGGGCAAGGCCGCGGGTCGCAACACGGTCGTCCGCAGCTCGGACGCCTTCACGCGCCCCTCGCTGCCCGAGGCGTGAGCCCCGGGCGCGGCCCCGCGGCCGCGTAGGCTCCGGGCGGTGCCGCCCCCGCACCGCCCGCGCATCGTCCTCGCCGTCCTCGTCGGCGCGCAGGTGCTCTCGATCGCCTCCGCCTCGGTCGTCGCGGTCGCGCTGCCGCTCCTCGGGCGCGACCTCGACGCCGCCGGGACCGACCTCCAGTGGGTCGTCGACGCGTTCATCCTCGTCTTCGCCTCGCTCCTCGTCGCCGCGGGCGTGCTCGGCGACCGCCGGGGCCGGCGAGGCGCGTTCCTCTTCGGCCTCACGGCCTTCTGCCTCGGCTCGCTCGTGTGCGCCGTCGCCCCGTCGGTCGGCGTGCTCATCGCGGGACGCGTCGTCCAGGGCGTCGGGCCCGCGTTCGTCCTCCCCGCCTCGCTCGCGATCCTCGCGGCCGCGTTCCCCGATCCCCGCGCGCGTGCGCGCGCGATCGGCGTGTGGGCGGCCGGCTCGGGCGTCGGCCTCGCGTCGGGGCCGACGGTCGGCGGCATCCTCGTCGAGGTCTTCGGCTGGAGGGCGGTCTTCGCCGTCAACGTGCCGATCGCCCTCGTGCTCCTCGTTGCCGGCACCCGCGCGCTGCCGCGCGTCCCGGCGCACCCGAGCCCGCACCGCTTCGACGTCGCGGGCGCCGTGCTCGTCACGGCAGGCGTCGGGGCGCTCGCCTTCGCGATCATCGAGGGCCGCGAGCTCGGCTGGGGCTCCCCGGAGGTCCTCGGGGTCGGCGCGCTCTCCGCGGCGGCCTTCGTCGCGCTCGTCGCGACGGAGCGCCGGCACCCGGAGCCGCTCATCGACCTCGCCCTCCTGCGCCGGCCGGCCTTCGTCGCGGCGAACCTCGTCGGCGCCGTCATGTTCTTCGCGCTCATCGGCGCCACCGTCTACTTCGCCGCGTTCCTCCAGCAGGTCCAGGGCCGCTCGGCGCTCGAGTCCGGCTTCTGCCTCCTTCCGCTCGGGGCGGCGACCGCGCTCCTCGCGCCCATCTCGGGACGCCTCACGGCGCGCTTCGCCCCGCGGGTCCCGATGCTCCTCGGGATCGCGGTCGCCTGCGCGGGGTCCCTCCTCCTCCTGCGCCTCGAGCCCGACACCGGCTACGGCGCGTTCTGGTGGATCTTCGGGCTCCTCGGCGCCGGCGTCGGGATCGCGCTGCCGCCCGCCACCGTCGCCGCGCTCGGCGCGGTCGAGCCCGCTCGCGCGGGGCTCGCCTCCGCGATCCACAACGCGGCCCGGCAGGTCGGCCAGACGCTCGGCGTCGCCGTCCTCGGGACGGTCATCCTCGCCAGCGCGACCGAGGCCGCCGACCGCGGCGACCGGCTCACCGGCGCCGACGCGACCGCGTGGGTGGACGGCCTCCACGCGGCGCTCGCGGTGAGCGCCGGCGTGCTCGCGGCGGTCGCGCTCCTCGTGGCGTGGCTGGTGCGCCCGGCGCGGTGAGGGCCCGATCCGCCGAACCACCGCGCGGGACCGGGGGGGCGGGGCGAATCCAACGCGCGTTGAGTTGACCCCCTATATGGGGGCGAATCGAACGCGCGTTGGATTCGCCCCGCCTCGCGCCGCCACCGCGAGGCCGACCGCCCTCACTCCACCGCCGGCAGCCTGACCTCGAACTCCGCGCCGCCCGCATCGGCGTCGCGGGCGGTGACCGTGCCGCCGTGCGCGCGGACGATCCCGGCGACGATCGCGAGGCCGAGCCCCGCGCCCGCCGGTCCCCTTCCGCGCCCGCGCTCGGCCTCCGCGCGCCAGAAGCGGTCGAAGATCTCCTCGCCGACGCCCTCGGGGAGCCCCGGCCCGCGGTCGTGGACGACGATGCGCACGTCGGGGCCGTCGCGGTCGGCGCGCAGCCCGACGGGGGTGCCGTCCGGGGTGTGGACGAGCGCGTTGCGGACGAGGTTCGCGAGGACCTGGCGGAGCTGGTCGGGACTGGCGACGACGACGAGGTCGTCCCCCTCGACCGCGAGCTCGACCGTGCGGTCCGGCGCGGTCGCCCGCGCGTCGTCGGCCGCGTCGCGGACGAGCTCGCCGACGTCCACCGGCTCGCGGACCTCGTCGCGGACCTCGTCGAGGCGGGCGAGCGCGAGGAGGTCCTCGACGAGGACGCCCATGCGCGCCGCCTCCTGCTCGATCCTGCTCATCGCGCGCGCCGCGGCCTCCTCGTCGCGGACCGCGCCCATGCGGTAGAGCTCGGCGTAGCCGCGGATCGAGGCGAGCGGCGTGCGGAGCTCGTGGCTGGCGTCGGCGAGGAACCTCCGCAGCCGCTCCTCGCTCTGCGCCCGCTCGTCGAAGGCCTCCTCGATCTGGTGGAGCATCGCGTTGAGCGACGAGCCGAGCCGCCCGATCTCCGTCCGGTCGTCCGCCGGCTCGACGCGCTGCGAGAGGTCGCCGGCGGCGATGCGGCCGGCCGTCTCCCCCATCTCGTCGAGCGGCCGCAGCGCGACGCGGACGACCCACCAGCCGAGCGCGAGGATGAGGAGGAGCCCGCCGCCGATGACGACGACCTCGACGAGGAGGAGCTCGTCGAGCTGCTCGTCGACGCTCGACAAGGGGATCGCGACGACGAGGATCGCCCCGCCGGCCGGCCCGGGCACGGCGCGCAGCCGGTAGTCGAGGCTCCCGTCCTCGGACGGCACGGTGACGGTCTCGCCGACGTCGACCGTCCCGGGGACCTCGGGCGGCGAGGGCGCCTCCCCGCCGAAGCCCAGGACGACCGCGGAGAGCGCCTCGCCCGAGGGGGTGGCCCGGCGCTCGACGTAGACGCCCGGCGGCAGGGACGCGGCCGGGCCGCCTGGGGGCCCGTCGCCGCGCGGCCCGTCGCCGGGACGCGGGTCGCGGCCGGGCCCGAACCGCCCGCCGAACGGCCGGAAGGGGCGCTCGCCGGCGAGGACCCGGCCGGCGAGGGCCGGCGCAGCCGCGAGCTGCTCGTCGACGCGGTCGAGGAGGAAGTCCCGCTGCTGCGCGTAGACGACGACGCCGACGACGACGAGGCAGACCGCCGCGACGAGCGCGACCCCCGCGAGGAGCCGTGCGCGCAGCGACAGCCGGTCGGCGCTCATCGCGGCAGCCGCAGGCTGTACCCGACGCCGCGCACCGTGTGGATGAGCGGCGGCCCGTGGACGTCGAGCTTCTTGCGGAGGTAGCTCACGTAGGTCTCGAGCACGCGCGCGTCGCCGCCGAAGTCGTACTCCCAGACGTTGTCGAGGATCTGCGCGCGCGTGAGGACGACACGCGGGTTGAGGAGGAAGTAGCGCAGCAGCCGGTACTCGGTCGCGGTGAGCTCGATCGGCTCGCCCGCGCGCCTCACCTCGCGCGTGTCCTCGTCGAGCTCGAGGTCCTCGAAGACGAGGCGGCTCGACTCCGGGCCCGTCCGTCCCGTGCGCCGCAGGATCGTGCGGATGCGCGCGACGAGCTCCTCGAGGCTGAACGGCTTCGTGACGTAGTCGTCGCCGCCGGCGGTGAGGCCGCGGATCTTGTCCGGGGTCGCGTCGCGCGCGGTGAGGAAGACGATCGGGACGTCCGCGCGCTGCGCGCCGAGGCGCTCCGCGACGTCGAAGCCCTCCATGTCCGGCAGCATGACGTCGAGGATCATGAGGTCGGGCCGGAACGACGAGACCTGCGCGAGCGCCTCCTGGCCGGTCCCCGCGGAGGCGACGTCGAAGCCCTGGTAGCGGAGCGCCATCGCGACGACGTCGACGATGTTCGGCTCGTCGTCGACGACGAGGATGCGCTGGCCGTTCGCCGGTGGCGCCTGCATGCCAGGCATTCTGACGGCAGACCTGGGAGTTTCCTGGGAGCCGGCTGGGAGGCCGCCGGTCCCCGGACCCTCAGGCCGGGAACTCGGGGCGCCGCTTCGCGAGGAACGCGTCGACGCCCTCACGGCCGGTCGGCGAGGCCGCGAGGTCCGAGATCGACTCGGCCTCGGCGTCGAGCTGGTCGGCGAGAGACGCGGTCGCGCTCTCGCGGAGGAGGCGCTTCACGGCGCCGTAGGCGCGGGTCGGGCCGGCCGCGAGCCGGCCCGCGAGGCCGTCGACCGCCGCGTCGAGCTCGCCGTCCTCCACGACGTCGGTGAGGAAGCCGTAGGCGAGCGCCTCGTCGGCGGTGATCCGGCGGTTCGTGAGCATGAGCTCGCTCGCGCGCTTGTACCCGACGAGGCGCGGCAGGATCCACGAGGAGCCGCCGTCGGGCGAGAGGCCCACGCCCGTGTAGGCGACCGTGAACGTCGCGCCGCGCGCAGCGATCGAGATGTCGGCGGCGCCGACGAAGCTCATGCCGATCCCGGCCGCGACGCCCTGGACCTTCGCGATGAGCGGCGCGTCGAGGCCCAGGAGGGTGAGCAGCGAGGCGTGCGCCTCGTCGGCGAGCCAGCGCAGGGACTCGCGACGGTCCTCGGCGGCGGCCATCCACGCGAGGTCCCCACCGACGCAGAACGCCTTGCCCTCGGCGGAGAGGACGACGGCGCGGACGTCGTCGCGGCGGGCGATCTCCTCCACGGCGGCGCGGAGGTCCCGGGCCATGTCGGCCGAGTAGGCGTTGCCGGTGTCGGGAGAGGCGAGGACGAGATCTGCGACGCCCGTGTCGGAGACGTCGAGGCGGACGTGGGTCGTGTCGGCGGCCATGCGGCGAGGGTAACGGGCGCGATCAGAGCTCGAGATGCAGCCGCAGCGCGTCGTCGATCGCGCGTCGCCTCTCCGTGGAGAGACGGCCGAGACGCGTCCGGAACCGCTGGACCGCGATCGAGCGCACCTGCTCGGCGTGCGCCTTCGAGTCGCGCGGCAGGCCACCGTCGCCGGCGACGAGAAGGACCTGGAACGGGTGGATCCGCTCGGTCCGCGAGGTCACGGGGACGACCGTGAGGACGCCTCGCCCGAGGCGCTGGGCGGTCGCGTTGGCGGCATCGGTGCTCACGATCACCGCTGGCCGGAGCTTGTCCGCTTCGCTCCCGACCACCGGCTCGAGGTCGACGAGCCACACCTCGCCGCGTCGCATCAGACCCCGTCACCGGAGGTCGCGTCCCAGGCGCCGTCCTCCTCGCTCTCCCACTCGGCCCACGCGTCGCTGTAGCTCGTGGCGAGCTCCGTCGTGCGGAGCGCGCGAACGGCGCGTTGCAGCGCGGCGGACCTCGAGTCGAGGGCGTGCTCGGTGGCGTAGGCATCGAGGAAGTCGACGTCCTCCGGGGGCAAGCTCACGCTCAGCTTCACACCATGATCCTACCAGTGGTAGTAACGCAAAGGCGACCATGGTCTCACCGCTCGGCGTCGCGCCACGGCGGGCGTCCCCCGACGAGGCGCTCGAGCGCCGCGGGCGCGACGACCTTCGCCGGGGACGGGTCGGCGGCGGCGCGGGCGGAGATGCGGTCGAGCGGCAGGGCGAGCGAGGAGCCCACGAGGACGACGTTCCCGCGCAGCACGCCCGCGCCGAGCGCGAGCGCGCGCGGATAGGCGGAGAGGAGTCCCGCCGCGATCGCCCGGGCGTCGTCGAGGTCGCGCTGGTCGACGACGTTGACGACGCACAGGGGGGCGACCCGCGCGGCGTCGGCGAGCGCCTCCGCCGTCGCGAGGTGGCGCGGCACCCGGGCACCGGTGAAGGCGTCGAGCACGATCGCGTCGGCGCTCGCGTCCTCCCGCGCGGCGATCCGCTCGCGCCCGTCGCCGACGCGGACGCGCAGGCCCGGCGCGCGGCGCAGCCCGAGGTGGGCGCGGGCGACGTCGAGGACCGTCTCGTCGATCTCGACGACCTCGTGCCGCGACCCCGGGTCGGCGGCGGCGAGCGCGCGGGCGAGCGCGCAGCCGGCGCCGCCGACGTGGACGACCCGGCGGACGGCCGGCCGGGCCTCCTCGAGGACGATGCGCGCCCAGCGCAGGTAGTCGAACTCGACGTGCCGCTCGTCGGCGAGGTCGACGTACGAGGCGTCCATGTCCGCCTGGCGCAGCAGGCGCCCGGTCGGCCGGGACGGGTCGCGCTCGACGACGAGGTCCCCCGCGCGGGCGACGACGAGGTCCTTGCGGCGGCGGCGGGCCATCACCCGCGCTCGTCGCTCACACGTCCGCGATGACGAACGGGTCGGCGACGAGCTCGTACTGGAGGTTCACCGCCGCGGCGTTGACGAGGTCGACGCCGCCGCGCTCCCAGCGGCCGCGCCCCTCGTGGATGTGGCCGAAGAGGCAGACGGACGGCCGCACGCGGTCGAGCGCGTCGAGGAGCGCGGTCGAGCCGACGTCCATCCCGCTCGCGGTCCGGTCGCCGTATCCGCGCGGCGGGCCGTGGATGACGAGCACGTCCGCGTCGTCGGGCACGCCCTCGTACTTGCCGCCGAGGAACGTCTCCTCCGCGTCGCCCTTCGGCGCGTTGAACGCCCAGTCGAAGAACCACGGCGTCCACGGCGAGCCCCAGAAGCGCAGTCCCGCGACCTCGGCCCCCTCGTCCTCGAGGTAGGTCCAGCGCAGGTCGCCGGGCACGGTGCCGGGCGCGTTCTCGAAGACGAAGTCGTGGTTCCCGGCGATGCCGACGACGTGCTCGGCGGGCGCCGCGTCGAGCCAGCCGCGGAAATCGGTGTCGAGCCACGTCGCCTGGAACGCGACGTCGTGGTCGTGCGGAGGCGTGACGTCCCCGCCGATGACGAGGACGTCGCACTCCGGGACGGCGGGCAGGTGCCCGTGAAGGTCGGCGATGAGAGCGAGCCGCATCGCGCGGACCCTACCCGCCGGCTGCCGAACCGGATTCCTCCGTTGACATGGCCACGGAGGAATCCGGTTCGGCGGGTCGGGCGGGTCAGGCCTTGGCGGCGGCCTCGATCGTGTGGCGGTCGGTCAGCTCGCCGTCGGCGAGGCGGGACCGCAGGACCTTCTTGTCGAACTTGCCGACCGAGGTCTTCGGGACCTCGTCGATGAACGCGTACTCGTCGGGGATCCAGAACTTCGCGACGCGCTCCTTGAGGAAGCCGGCGAGCTCCTCCGCGCTCACCGCGCCGGGCGACTCCGGCACGACGCAGGCGAGCGGGCGCTCGGACCAGCGCTCGTCCGGGATCGCGACGACCGCCGCCTCGCGGACCTTCGGGTGGGCCATGATCTCGATCTCGAGGTCGACCGACGAGATCCACTCGCCACCGGACTTGATGACGTCCTTCGCGCGGTCGGAGATCTTGATCCAGCCGCGGGGGGAGATCGACGCGACGTCGCCGGTGCGCAGCCAGCCGTCGTGGAACTTCTCGGGCGCGTCGTCCTCGTAGTACGCGCTCGCGATCCACGGGCCGCGGACCTCGAGCTCACCGGTGGACTCGCCGTCCCACGGCACCTCGTTGCCGTCGTCGTCGGTGATCCGGCCCTCGACGCCGGGGGCGAGCTGGCCGGCCATCGTCTTGTAGCGCCAGCGCTCCTCACCCTCCGTGCCCTTGGGCTCGCGGGCGACCGCGCCGAGCGGCGAGGTCTCGGTCATGCCCCACGCCTGGACGATCGGCACGTCGTGACGCTCCTCGAAGGCCTCCATGAGCGAACGCGGCACCGCCGAGCCGCCACACGGGACGACGCGCAGCGTCGAGAGGTCCGGCTTGTTCTCGTCGGCGTAGCGCAGGAGGTCCATCCAGATCGTCGGGACCGCGCCGGCCATCGTGCACTTCTCCGACTCGATGAGCTTCGCGATCGGCTCACCCTGCAGGAACTTCGTCGGCATGATGAGGTCCGCGCCGACGAGCGTGCAGGAGTACGGGAGACCCCACGCCTGCGCGTGGAACATCGGGACGACCGGGAGGACGATGTCGTCGCGCGAGACGCCGATCGAGTCGATCATGCACTCGGCGATCGCGTGGATGAACGTCGACTTGTGCGAGTAGAGCACGCCCTTCGGGTTGCCCGTCGTGCCCGACGTGTAGCAGAGGCCGCTCGCCTGGTGGTCGTCGAGCTGCGGGTAGTCGAAGCCGCCGGACTGCGCGGCGAGGAGCTCGTCGTAGCGGACGACCTTGTCCTGCGGCAGCGCGCTCGCGTCGCCGTCGCCGCAGACGACGTACTTCTCGACGGTCTCGAAGCTCTCGACGTGCGGCGCGAGCAGCGGGATCACCGAGTCGTCGACGAGGATGACCTTGTCCTGCGCGTGGTTGACGATGTAGACGAGCTGCTCCGGGAAGAGACGCAGGTTGAGGGTGTGGAGCACGGCGCCCATCGAGGGGATCGCCATGTAGGCCTCGAGGTGCTCCTGCGAGTTCCACATGAAGGTGCCGACGCGGTCGCCCTGCTGGACGCCGAGCGACGCGAGGCCGGCGGCGAGGAGGTCGCAGCGCTCCCCGACCTCCTCGTAGGTCGCGACGTCGAGCTGACCGGGCGCGCGAAGCGTCTTCACCACGCCGTCACCGTTCACGGTGCGCATCCGGTCGAGGATCATCTTCACGGTCAGCGGATGGTCGTGCTGGACGAGTCCTTCGAGCACGGGCTCTCTCTCCTCTGAGGGTCTGTGGGCGGACGGGCGCCGACCCCTGCCGGCGCGTCCTCCGATCCTCCCACGTCCGCGCAAGTCGGTGCAGGGGATTTCCCCCCGTGGGCGCGCCACGGTCCGAAGGAACCCACGAACGACCGCGGCCCGCCCCCCGGAGGGGACGGGCCGCACGAGGCCACCTGCTGTCAGCGACGGGCTACTGCGCCGCGGCGCAGGGCTCCTCGAACGACAGCTGCTCGGTCGTCGAGCCGGTCGCGAAGTCCTCGACGACGGACGCCCCGGTCGGGGCCTCCTCATCGGGGGCCACGATGAGCGACTCCGTCACGACGTTGCCCGGCGCGAGCGGCTTGTCGGGAAGAGCGCCCTCGTACGTGGCGGTCGACCCCTCCACCGCGTTGCGGATGCCCTCGCGGGTGAGGTCCCCGTCCTCGAAGGCCTTGTCGAGCACGGCCTTGAGCGGGTAGCTCCACATCCAGCCGTAGACGTAGCCGTCGTTCTCGGGCGGCTGACCGCCGAGCGACTCGGCGATCGCGTCGTGCGCCGGCGTCTCGGTGCCGAACGGACCCCACGGAGCGGTGAGGCGGTACTTCGCCTTGATCGCCTCGCCGGCCGGGCTCTCGAGCACGGCCGGGTTGTAGGTCGGGATCGCGCCGATGAACTCGCCCTCGAAGCCGGCGGCGACCGAGCTGCCGACGATCTCCGCCATCTCGGCGGGACCGGTCGCGAGCGCGACGACGTCCGGGTTCTGGCGCCGGATCGCGGCGACGACCGCGTCCTGGTTGCCGGCCTGCGCGTTCGGCGCGGTGTCGAGCGTCTCGACGGCCACGTCGTTGGCCTCGCCCCAGCGCTCGACGCCGGCGTTGTGGTCTCCGCCGTAGTCACCGGGGTAGGCGACGGCCAGCACCGACTCGGGCTTGCCGAACTCGCCGGCCATGTAGTCCATGCCGTTCACCGCCTGCACGCAGTAGCTCGCGCCGGACTCGAGGACGAGACCCTCGTCCTCGCCGTCCCAGCCCGACCACCAGGTGCCGGCGTTCGCCACGAGATCGGACCGGTCCTGGATCGAGAGGCCGGCGAGCGTCATGACGGAACCGAGCGACTGCGCGAGCGCGGCGACGTTCGGCTCGATCTCACGGAGGCGCGCGACGTGCTCCTGCGGGTTGTACTTGTTGTCGCGCGTGAACTCCTCGACGTTGACGTCGTACTCACCGCCGATGCCGCCGTCCTCGTTCACGCGGTCCCAGAAGGCGACCTGCGCCTCGGTGATCGGCCGGGCGAGCGGGACGAACGGGCCCTCGGTGAGGTCGGAGAGGATGCCGAGGTAGATGCAGCCGCGGTCGGGGTTGCCGCCGGGACACGGCTCGGAGGTGATGCCCTGACCGACCTCGACATCGCCGCCTCCGCCGCCGCCTCCGCCGTCATCGTCGTCGTCGCCGCAGGCGACGAGCGTCGTCCCGAGCGCGAAGGACGCGGCGACCGCCGCGAACCTTCCTCTCAACGTGAACATGGATCTCTCCTCCTCTGTTGGGGAAACAGCCTCATCAGTAGCTGAAGGGCCAGGAACGGAAGTAGGTCTTGATGCGTATCCACAGGCCGAAGAGGCCGCGCGGCTCGAAGATCAGGAAGCCGACGATGAAGACGCCGTAGAGGATCGTCTGGAGCTGGAAGGTCGTGAGGAAGCCGCCGCTGGCTCCCTCCTCGATGAAGGGCAGGAACGCCGGGAACTCCTCGACGAGCCGCGGGAGGAGCGTGACGAACGCCGCGCCCATGAGGACCCCCATCATCGTCCCGACGCCGCCGATGAGGATCATCGCGAGGAACTCGATCGACAGCAGCAGGTTGTAGGACTCGGGACCGATGTAGCCGGTCGACGAGGCGAGCATCGCGCCGGCGATCCCGCCGTAGAAGCTCGAGACGCCGAAGGCGATGAGCTTGTACTTGAGGAGATCGACGCCCATGACCTCCGCGGCGAGGTCGCGGTCCCGGACGGCGGCGAACGCGCGGCCGACCGCCGAGCGCGTGAGGTTCTTCGCGAGGAGGGCGAAGAACAGCAGGAGCACGAGGCTCACGAAGTAGAACTTCACCTCGCGGTCGAGCGTCCATGGTCCGAGCTCGCTCGTCTCCTCGAGGTCGACGCCGAAGAGGGTCAGCCCCGCCGCTTCGCGGCCGATGCCCGCGCCGCCGGTGAGGTCGGTCCAGGCCGAGAACACGTGCCCGCCGATGAAGACGAGACCGAGCGTGACGACGGCGAGGTACAGGCCGCGCAGCCGCATCGCGACCGGCGCGATCGCCAGGCCGATGAGACCGGCGACGATCCCGGCCGCCGGGAGCCAGATCGCCATGTCGAGGCCGAAGCCGATGAGATCGTCGTCGGGATCGCCGGCGAACGCCGCGCCCGTGTAGGCGCCGATCCCGAGGAAGAACGCGTGGCCGAGCGAGATCTGCCCCGCCCATCCGCTCACGATGTTGAGCCCGATCGCCCCGATCGCCGAGAGGAACGCGACCGTGAGGAGGCCGTTGAACTCCTCGTCGAGCTGAAGCGGCAGCCAGAGGAGGAAGAGGAGGAACGCGATGCCCCACAGGCGCCTCGTCCACGACCCGAACAGCGCGTGGTCGTTCTCGTAGGAGGTGACGAGCGCCGGGCGGACGAGCCCCGGACGCGCACCGACGAGCGCGCGGATCCTCTTCCTCATACGCGCTGCACCTCCGGCGTGCCGAACAGCCCGTACGGCCGCACGAGCAGCACGATGAGCATGACGACGTAGGGGACGACCTGGTCGAAGTTCGCCCCGAGCCAGGCGGCGTGCTCGGGCTGGTAGACCTTGGTGTAGGCCTCCGCGAGCCCGATGAGGATGCCGCCGACGATCGCACCGCGGACGGAGTCGAGGCCGCCGAGGATGATGACCGGCAGCGCCTTGAGCGCGAGGAGCGTCGTCGACTGGTCGAAGCCGCCGGAGCCGGTCCCGATGAGGATGCCCGCGATCGCCGCGAGTCCGCCCGCGATCGCCCAGGCGATCATGAACATGCGGCCGACCGGGATGCCCTGGGCGAGCGCGGTCTCCTGGTCGAGCGACGTCGCGCGCAGCGCGAGGCCGGTGCGGGTCCGCCGGAAGAAGGCCGCGAGCAGGACGACGGCGACGATCGCGATGAGCACCTTCGCGATGTCGGAGTGGTAGATCGTGACGCCGCCGGCGTCGAGGCGGTCGAGCCCCCACGGGTCGCCGACCCGACGCTGGGAGGAGCCGATGAGGTCGGCGACGACCACCTGCAGCGCGATGAAGAGGCCGATGGTCACCATGACGGCGCTGAAGACGGGCTTGCCGACCATCGGCCGCATCGCCAGCCGCTCGAGCGAGGCGCCGAGGACCGCGCTGCCGAGGATCGCGAGGACGACGGCGAGGACGAACGGCACGCCGTTGTCGACCGCGAGCGCGCTCGCGAAGAACGCTCCGAACGTCATGACCACCGGCTGCGCGAAGCTGATGACCCCCGTCCCGGAGTAGAGGATCACGAAGCCGAAGGCGAGGAGCGCGTAGACGGAGCCCTGCGAGACGCCGGAGACCGTCGCGGTGAGGAACTCGTCCATCAGCGCTCACCCCCGGTGGCGGCGGCCGGCGAGCCGAGCGTGCCGCCGTAGACCTCCTGGGCGTCCCCGCCGGGGTAGACGCGACCGCCCTCGTACATGTCCTCGATGACCGGGCCGAGCTTCTCGGCGATCGCCTTGCGCCGCACCTTCTGGGTCGGCGTGAGCTCGCCGTCGTCCTGGTCGAGCTCCTTCGTGAGCATGCGGAAGCGCTTCACCTGCTCGGGCGGCGCGAAGGCGTCGTTCGCCTCGCTGATGACGCCCTGGACGAGGCGCATCACCTCCTCGCGGCTCGCGAGGTCGGCGTACGTCGTGAACGGGATGCCCTGCTGCTGGGCCCACGCCGAGACGGCGTCCTGCTCGATGCCGATGAGCGCGACGAGGTAGGGGCGCTTGTCGCCGACGACGATCGCCTCCTTGATGAACGGCGAGGCCTTGAGCGCGCCCTCCACCTCGCTCGGCGAGACGTTCTTGCCGCCGGCCGTGATGACGATGTCCTTCAGCCGGTCCACGATGCGCAGGTACGTCCCGTCCACCATCTCGCCGACGTCGCCGGTGTGGAGCCAGCCGTCGTCGTCGATCGCCTCGCCGGTCGCGTCGGGACGGTTCCAGTAGCCGGCGAAGACCGCGGAATGGCGGACGAGGATCTCCCCCGTCTGCTCGTCGAGACGCAGGTCGATGCCCGGCTGCGCCTCGCCGACCGTGCCGAGCTTCATGCGCCCGGGGCGGTTGACGGTCGCGACGGCCGCGTTCTCGGTCATCCCGTAGACCTCGTGGACGGCGATGCCGAGCCCGAGGAACCACTCGAGGATCTCGGGGGCGATCGGCGCGGCGCCGCACAGCGCGTGGCGACAGCGACGCAGGCCGAGGCGCTCGAGGAGCGACCGGTAGAGGAAGACCCAGCCGATCGCCCAGCGGATCCGCGTGCCCGTCGTGTGCGCGCCTCCGTTCGCCGCGCGCTCACGGCCGATCCGCTGCGCCTGCCGCATCCAGAAGCGGTAGTTCGCCCGCTTCACCTGCGCTGCGGAGGCCATGCGGATCTCGACGGCGCCGCGCAGCTTCTCCCAGATCCGCGGGACGGCGAGGAAGAGCGTCGGCTGCACCTCACGCAGGGTCTCGGCGAGGTCGGCGGCCGGCTCGCCGAAGTGCAGCTGGACGCCGGTGTGCGCGTTGTGCCACGTCGATCCGAGGCGGTCGGCGACGTGGGCGAGCGGCAGGAACGAGACGGCGAGGTCGTCGGCGTCGGCGCCGGCGAACGCGCCGTCCTCGTCGATCATCACGCGGCACGCCTCGTTGACGTTGCGGGCGGTGAGCATCGCGCCCTTCGGCGGGCCGGTCGTGCCCGAGGTGTAGACGAGGGTGACGACGTCGTCCTCGGCGACCGCGTCGGAGAGCGCCTCCACGGCGCCCGCGTGCTGCTCGCGGTGCGCGCGGCCCCGCTCGACGAGGTCCCCCCACGAGAGGAGGAGGTCGTCCTCGTAGGTGCGCAGGCCGCGCTCCTCCATGTAGACGACGTGCTTGAGGGCGGGCAGGTCCGCCCGGACCTCGAGCACCTTGTCGACGGCCTCCTGGTCCTCGGCGACGAGGACCGCCGCGCCGCAGTCGGCGAGGACGTGGCGCACCTCCGCCGGCGGGCTCGTCGGGTACACCCCCACGGTGACACCGCGCACCGCGACCGTCGCGACGTCGGCGACGAGCCACTCCGGGCGGTTGTCGGACTGGATCGCGACCCGGTCCCCCGCCTCGACGCCGAGCGCGAGGAGCCCGTGGGCGACGAGCTCGACCTGGTCGGCGTACTCGGCCCAGGTCGTCTCACGCCAGATGCCGAGCCTCTTCGCCCGCATCGCGACGGCGTCGGGCCTCGCGCGGCCGCGCTCCCGGACACGGGTGGCGATCGTGGGGACGGTCACGGCGAGGCGGCCTCCCGGAACTCGTGCTCCTCGCCGAGATAGGCGCGGACGACATCCGGGTTGCGCTGGACCTCGGCGGGCGTGCCCGTCGTCACGGGCTTGCCGAAGTCGAGCACGAGGACGCGGTCGGCGAGATCCATGACGAAGCCCATGTCGTGCTCGACGAGCACCATCGGGATCGCGAGCTCGCGCCGGATGTCCATGATGAAGCGGGCCATGTCCTCGGTCTCCTCGGCGTTCATGCCGGCGACCGGCTCGTCGAGGAGGAGGACCTTCGGCTCCATCGCGAGCGCGCGGCCGAGGTCCACCCGCTTCTTCACGCCGTAGGGGAGCGCGCCGACGGGCTGCTTGCGGAACGGCTCGATCTCGAGGAACTCGACGATCTCCTCGACGACCTCGCGATGGCGCGCCTCCTCCCGGCGGGCCTTCCCGACCCAGACGAACGCGGCGAACGTCCCGTAGCGGATGTGGAGGTGGCGCCCGAGCATGAGGTTGTCGAGCACGGTGAGGTTCTCGAAGAGCGCGATGTTCTGGAACATGCGCGCGACGCCCGCCTTCGCGATCCGCGTCGGCTTCTCGTGCGTGATGTCGCGGCCGAGGAAGCGGATCTGCCCGTGCTGCGGCCGGTAGACGCCGCAGAGGCAGTTGAACATCGACGTCTTGCCCGCGCCGTTGGGGCCGATGATCGCGACCAGCTCGTCGTCGTCGACGCGGAGCGAGACGTCGTCGAGCGCGGTGACGCCCGCGAAGCCGAGCGTGATCGAGTCGACGTCGAGGACGGGGCCGTCCGTCGTGACGCCGGAGCCGGGGAGCGCGTCGCGCAGGCTCGTCATGCCGCCCACCGCTTGCGACGCTTGTAGTGCTTGACGTCGCGGTAGGAGTGGTGCTCGGAGCCCTTGCCGAGGCCGAGGTAGAACTCGCGGATGTCGTCGTCCTCGCGCATCTCCGCGGCGGTGCGGTCGACGACGACGCGGCCGTTCTCGAGGACGTAGCCGTGCGTCGCGATCGAGAGCGCCATGGCGGCGTTCTGCTCGACGAGGACGACCGTCGTCCCCTCCTGGTTGATCTGGACGATGAGGTCGCGGATCTGGCTGATGATCTTCGGCGCGAGGCCGAGGCTCGGCTCGTCGAGGAGCAGGAGGCGGGGGGCGGACATGAGCGCGCGGCCGATCGCGAGCATCTGCTGCTCGCCGCCGGACAGGTAGCCCGCCGTGCGGTTCTTGCGATCCGCGAGGACCGGGAAGAGCTCGTACATGCGAGCGAGGCCGTCCCCGAGGTCGCCGCGCTTCGCGAACCCGCCGAGCTTGAGGTTCTCCTCCACGCTGAGCTCGGCGAAGATCCGCCGGCCCTCCATCACCTGAGCGATGCCGGAGTCGACGATCGTCGGGGCGTCCTCGCCGTCGATGCGGCGCCCCTCGAAGGTGACGTGGCCCTTCACGACCTTGCCCCGGTGGACCGGGAGGAGGCCGGTGCAGGCGCGCAGCGCGGTCGTCTTCCCGGCGCCGTTGGCACCGAGCACGGCGACGATCGATCCCTCCTCGACGCGGAGGCTCACTCCACGCAGAGCGAGCACGACGTCGTCGTAGACCGCTTCGACCCCTTCGAACTCGAGCACGTCCGGCGTTGCTCCTTCCGTCTCTCCAAGGGCCCTGGACCGAGGCCCCCCTTCTCTCTCTCCTGGGGGCGAACATACAGAGGGCGACGGCGTTCGCGGATCAACTTTTCGGCCAGGCCTGCCCGCGCGGACGGCAAGAATCCCTCTTGCGAGGGGTTCTCACGTGCGCGGATCGAGCGTTCCGCCGAACGCGGACGCGCCTGCCGTGCTCAATCCGCGAGCACGAGCTCGAGGTAGCCGTCGGCGACCTCGCGGGGGGTGAGGCGGCCGCGCGGGCGGAACCACTGCGCGGTGTGGTTCACCATGCCCAGGAGCGCGGAGAGCGCGAGGCGCTCGTCGCTCGAGCGCAGGCCGCCCTCGCTGCGCACGCGGGCGAGCAGGTCGGCCACGAGGCGCTCGAACGCCTTGCGCGACGAGCGGACGCCGCGCCACTGCTCGCCCCGCTCGATGACGTGGCGCTCCTGCTGGAAGACGAGCATGTGGTCGCGATGGACGACGACGTGGTCGACCCACATGCGGACGAGCTCCCGGAGCGCCGCGGCCGCGTCCTCCTCGCGGGCGACGAGCGCGCGTGCGCTCTCGAAGAGCGGCTCCATGAGCTGGTCGCAGATCCGGATGAGGAGCTGCTCCTTGGACCCGAAGTAGTGGTAGAGGCCGCCGGCGGCGATCCCGAGCTCGTCGGCGAGGTCCTGGACCGTCGTCTGGTCGTACCCGTCACGCGCGAAGACGCGCGCGGCGTCGGTGACGACCTGCGCCTGCTTGCGGTCGTAGCGCTCGCGGAGGGCGGGGCGTGTCGGCGGCGTGGCCACGGCGACAGCGTAGGCGACGGGCCCGACCCGACGGTCGTCCGCGCCTCACCTCTCGTCGCGGAGCGCGCGCCGGAGCAGCTCGTCCGGCGGCGCGTGGGCGTGCCCGTGCTCGGTCCGGTACAGCCGGCACTTCATGCCGTGGTCGGTGCGCTCGTCCGCGCCCGGCTCGACGTCGGCGCCGTCGACGCGAACGGTGGGCGAGCCGAGGAAGCCGACCCGCTCCGCCTCCTCGACGGACCCGATCGCGCGCAACTCGATCTCCGCGCGGTCCCCCATGAGCTCGCGGACCCGCGGGAGCAGGTCGGCGAAGCCGGGACAGCCTTCGAAGTACAGGATCTCCACCCTCATCGCGCCTCCGAGCGTAGCGCCGCCGCAGCCTGCTCACCGCGCGGGGAGCCGCGCCTCGCGGGCCGCCATCGCCAGGCCGGCGACCGTCCCGGCGGCGAGGAGCAGCGAGCCGCTTCGTCGCGCTCCCGACGCGGCCACGACGAGGCCCGCCACGCGGGCGGGCGCGGCGGCCCGGCCCGCGCGCACGACGGCGGGTGACGGGGCCGCGGCGCGTCCGAAGGTCGCGGCCACCGCGTACGCGACGCCGACCGCCACCCGGGCCGTCTCGACGCCGGCGATCGCGGGAGCGAGCCGGCGATCGCGCTGCAGGCACCGGAGCGCGGCGAGGACCACCGCCGCGTCGACGAGTCCTTCCAGATCCCTTCCGGCGCGCGTCGGGGTGCTCGCGCGGGCGACCGCTCCGTCGAGGACGTCGGTGGCGGCGGCCGCGGCGAGGACGGCGGGGCGGGCATCGGCCGCGACGAGCGGGACGCTCCACGCCCGCGCCAGCGTGAGCGCATCGGCCGGGCCGAGACCGCGCGGCTCCCCGGCCTCGGACTCGACCATGCCGAGGTGCCAGTCGAGCATCGCCGCGACGGCGCCCCACCAGGTGAGCGTCCCGACGAGGAAGCCGGACCGGGGCGCAGGACGCGCGGCCGCGGAGGCGACCGCGGCGAGCACGCCGGCCGCCTCCCAGCGCCGCGCCTGCCGGGCGACCGCGGGCCGCTCGGCGCGCGTCCGTCGACTGCGGCGGCGCGACTCCGCGAGGAACGCGTGGATCGCGGGCGGCGAGAACCGCCGCCCGCGGAGTCGGTGGAGCTCCTCGCGCGCCCAGCGCTCGCCGTCCGTCGGAGCGCACCGCCGCCCGTTCGACGAGGACGACGTGTCCCGCGCCACCGGGTCGGCCGCGATCACGACGTCCCGCCCTTCTCGACGATCCGCACCTCGCCCGTGAGGAAGGCGGCGAGGGCGAACCAGAACTGCTGGTCGTGGGCGGCCCGCTGCAGCCGCTCGCCGCGCCGCGGCCCCGACACGGCCCGCCCGGCGATGTCCCACACCGTCCCGTCCGGTCCCGCGAAGCGCCCGGGAGAGGACGGGCGCAGCGTCCCGACGGCGTCCGCCTCGTAGATCGCGGCCGTGCCGATGTCGCGCGAGTCGCCGATCCGCTCCTCGTCCAGAGCGGAGGCGACGCCGGGCGACCACAGGACGACGAGGTCGCGACCGAACGCCGTGAACGGCAGGACGCGCCGCTCGCGGGCGACGTCGAGCGGCACGACCACCGCATCGCGCCCCTTCCGCACGGCGAGGACGCGCTGCTTGGGCTCGAGGCGCCGGTCGGCCTCGCCGTCGAAGAGGAACGGCTCGCTGGACGGCTCGTCGTAGCCCGCGTAGGGATTCGCCCCGTAGTCGCGGTCGAAGCCCGTGTCCTGGGAGAGGACCTCGGCCTCCGGGAAGCTGCGCGCGAGCTCGGCGACGCCGATCGTGAGCGCCGAGAGCTGCCGGAGCCGCTCCCCGGTGAGCTCGCCGACGATCGCCTCGCCGGTGATCTGCTGCCACCACGACTCGGTCTCGTCGTCCCACATCACGAGGTCGGACCGGCGGAGGGCCCCGGTCGTGCCGAAGCGCAGCGTCCTCCCGGCGACGCGGCGGTCGAACACCGCCGCCGTGTTGCACAGCGGGCAGAACGTCACGGCCACGGGGACCCCGTCGATCTCGTCGTTGACGATCTCGTGCCAGACGAGGACGCGGTGCGGGTAGGCGCGCGTCGTCTCCTCGCCCTCGACGACGAGCACCGGCTCGTTGTCGGGCAGGACCTCGCGGGCCTCGTCGACCGTCGTGAACGCCGGCTCGTCGATCGGCGGGATGCCGTCCTTGCCCGGGCCGCCGGAGCGGATCTCCTCGAGCGGCACGGACGCGCGCGTGAAGTCGGTCTCCCACTCCGCGACGTCGATGCCGCCCAGGGCGAGTGCCGCCGCCTCACCCGCGCCCCGGGGGGAGGAGGAGCGCGGGTCGCCGTCGTCGGCGCAGCCCGCCAGCACGACGAGGCCGGCGAGAGCGAGGAGGACGAGCGCGGCGGGGAGGCGCGGCACGTCTCTGTGACCGCCCCCAGCGCGGTTCGGTTCATCGCGTCCCGTGTGAATCGTCCGCCGCGGCGGACGGTCCCACCGCCGACAACCGCATCTCACCGAAAGGACCCCGCCCATGCTCCTGAAGGACCTCGACCGCCGCGTCGTGTACGGCGTCGTCGCCGGCACGTTCGCCGGGCTGCTCTTCCTCCTCGCGAACATGTGGTACGCCGACAGCCAGGGACTGCCGGCCGTCGCCCCGCTCTACGACATGTCGACGATCTTCTACTTCGCCGACACGCCGGAGCCCGAGCCGGTGAACGCCGCTGTCGGGCTCGTCGTGCACCTCACCCTCGCGGCCGCCTTCGGCGCGACGCTCGCCGCGCTGGCGCCTCTCGCGCAGGGTGCCGGCCGCCTCCTCGGCCTCGGTGCCGCCTTCGGGATCGTCCTCTACCTCGTCAACTTCCAGATCCTCGGCCGCATCGCCTTCGAGTGGTTCCAGGAGGGCCCGAACCAGACGTTCGAGGTCTTCGCGCACCTCGGCTACGGCCTCCTCCTCGTCCCGTTCCTCATCCGTTTCGCCGGCCCTCCCGCGGACGTGCGCGCGCCTGCCGCCGGCGCGGCGGCGGCACGGGCCTGACGCGCCCGTGCGCGAGCAGCTCACGGACGCCGTCGACGCCGTCGGACCGCTCGGTCCGGCGGCGTTCGTCGCGGCTTACGTCGCGCTCACCGTGGCGCTCGTCCCCGGGACCATCCCGTCGCTCGCCGCCGGCGTGCTCTTCGGACCGGTGTGGGGCAGCGTCCTCACGATCACGGGCGCGACGCTCGGCGCGGCGGCGGCCTTCGAGATCGCGCACCGTCTCGGCCGCGCGCGCACGCGTCGGCTCCTCGGACGACGCGCCTCCGCCGCCGACGAGTGGATCGGCTCCCGCGGCGTGCGGGGGGTCATCGCGCTCCGGCTCCTCCCCGTCGTGCCGTTCAACGCGCTCAACTACGCGTTCGGGCTCTCGTCGGTGCGGCGACGGGACCACGCGGTGGGCACGCTCGTCGGCATCGTGCCCGGCAGCGTCGCGTTCGTCGCGCTCGGCGACTCGATCACGCGGCCGGGGTCGCCGGGCTTCATCGCCTCCCTCCTCGCCGTCGCCGCGCTCGTCGGCGTCTCCGCGTGGACGTCGCGGCACCGCCGCCCCCAGCCGCTGCCGGGAGCGGACGGCTCAGCCGTCGGGCCGGGGCCGGTCGACCTCGACGCGCAGGCGCGCGATGACGCCGTCGCTCACTGAGGGTCCCTCGCCTGCGACCGGCGGCGCCGCGGCATCCACCCCGAGACCGCGCAGCGCGGAGATCGTCTTGCGCAGCGACGCGAGCAGCCGGGCGCACGGAGCGCACACGTGGGCGTGCGCCTCGACCCTCGCCCGGCGCTCGGCATCGAGCTCGCCGTCGAGGAACTCCGAGGCGTGCTCCTGCGTGAGCCGGTGGTCACGCAGGAATCGCAGGGGGTGGAGGAGCATCGCGCGCATCATGCGTCGGCCTCCTCGGGAAGATAGTCCCGCACCGCCTCCCGCACCGCGAGCCGCGCGCGGTGCAGGCGGCTCTTGAAGGCGGCCTCGCCGAGCCCCATGGCCTGAGCGGCCTCGGCCGTGCTCAGGCCCTCGATGTCGCGGAGGACGAGGGGCGCGCGGTAGTCGGGATCGAGGCCGCGGACCGCCGCCTCGAGCGCGGCGCGCAGGTCGGCGTGCTCGACGCGCGAGGACGGGCCGGGCGACGGGTCGGCGGGCTGCACGACCTCGTCGTCGAGATGGACGGTGCGGCCGCGTGCGGCTCGCCGTGCGGTGAGGCGGTTCGCCTCGTTGACGCCGATCCGGTAGAGCCACGTGAAGAAGCGGCTGTCTCCCTTGAAGCGGCCGATCGACCGCCACGCGCGGAGGAACGCCTCCTGCGTCGCCTCCTCGGCCTCGTGCGAGTCGTCGACGAGCCGGCGCACGACGGAGTGCAGCCGATCCGCGTGCAGGCGGACGAGCTCCTCGAAGGCCGCGCGGTCGCCGCTCTGGGCACGCGCGATGAGCGCTGCCTCCTCCGGCGGCGTCGCCGACGGCGCGCTCACCGTCGTCGTCCTCGCGGCATGCGCCGTAGCTTGCCACGGCTGGTGGGTCGCCCGCGAACCTGGCGCAGGAGTCATCTCCGCCGCGGCCCCTTCCCGACGGCGTCGGCGTCGTCGCGGAGGCGGTCGATGACGAGCGGGGCGATCGACCCCTCGTCCCTCCGCGGTTCCGCACCGAGGGTGCGCAGGACGCCGCGCACCCTGATGAGCCCGCGGAGCATCGGCCCGCACTCCGGGCACTCGTCGACGTGGTGGACGAAGCGCGCACGCTGACGCGGCGTGAGCTCGCCGTCGACCGCGTCGCTCATCCGGCGGCGGGCGAAGCGATGGTCCCGGCGCATCCGGCTCCACGGTCGCATGCACGGTGGGACCCGCGTGAGGGCGGATCGATTCACGCGGGCTCCGTGAATCGTCTCGACCCGACCGGGGTCGAATCCGGGACCCGTGTCGATCTCGAGCGCCAGCCTCCGCCGATGACCGATCCCTCCGCCGGGGTCGGCGTCCTCGCCGCGCTCGCCGCCGGGATGGTGTCCTTCCTCTCGCCCTGCGTGCTGCCGCTCGTCCCGGGCTACCTCTCGGCCGTGAGCGGAGTGCGGCCCGACGAGCACGACACCGCGTCCGTCCGGCGGGTGCTCGTGCCGAGCCTGCTGTTCGTCGCGACGTTCTCCGTCGTCTTCGTGCTCCTCGGGGTGACGGCGACGGGTGTCGGCAAGAGCCTGCAGACCGAGCGGGCGACGCTCGAGAAGGTGTCGGCCGCGATCATCATCGCGCTCGGCGTCGTCTTCGTCGCCTCGCGCTTCGTGCCGCTCCTCAGCCGCGAGTGGCACGTCGGCGGGCTGCTCGAGCGGGCGGGCCGCGGCGGCCCGATCCTCGCCGGGGCCGCGTTCGCGATCGCGTGGACGCCCTGCGTCGGCCCGACGCTCGGCGCGATCCTCACGGCGTCCGCGCTGACGGAGTCGGCGGGCCGCGGGGCGTACCTCATGGCCTGGTACTCGGCCGGCCTCGCGCTGCCGTTCCTCGCGACCGCGATCTTCTTCGACCGGGCGACCCGGGCGTTCGCCGTCGTGAAGCGCCACTACGGCGCGGTGCTCACGGCGGGCGGCGTCGTCCTCGTCGTCATGGGCGTCCTCATCTGGACCGGCGAGCTCGTCCAGCTCAACAGCGAGGCGCAGCAGCTCCTCGACGATCTCGGCATCACGTTCCTCACGGAGGTCTGACGACATGCACACGCGCCTGCTCCTGCTCATCGCCGCGCTCGCGGCCGCTGCGCTGCTCACCGCCTGTGGCAGCGACTCCTCGACGCTCGAGTCCCCGGCCGCCCCCACCGCGGCGGCCTCCGACTCGGAGAGCGGCGGCTCGCTGCCGGAGGGCCCGCCGCTCCCGGACGTCGAGGTGGAGGACCTCGCCGGCGGGACCGTGAACGTCGGCGACCTCGCCGGCGGCGAGAGGCCGGTGCTCGTGTGGTTCTGGGCCCCGCACTGCCCCTACTGCAACGCGGAGGCGGAGAACGTCGAGGCGTTCGCGCGCGAGCACCGCGACGTCGTCGAGGTCGTCGGCCTCGGGACGCAGGACTCCGCGGAGGAGGCCCGGGCCTTCGTGCACGAGCACGGGCTGCGCACGCCCCGCATGCTCTACGACCCCTCCTTCGCCTCATGGCAGCAGCTCGGGATCCGGGGGCAGCCGGCGGCGATGCTCTTCGACCGCAGCGGCATCGCGCGCGGGATCTGGTTCGGCCCCTTCGACGAGGAACAGGTCGTCGATCTCGCCGGCCGGGTATGACGGGCTGACATGCTGCGATCGCCGCGCCACTGGCGGGCGCTCTGGGAGGCGTCGCGTCCGCATCACCCGGACACGGTCGCCGCGCTGCGCGCGCGGTGGGCCGAGCTGCCTGCGCACGTGCGCACGCCGTCGCAGCTCCTGGGCCGGCGGACGGTCGGGTGCGAGGGCACGCACGGCGTGTTCCCTCGCTGCGACCTCGCCTGCACCCCCTGTTACCACTCGCGCGAGGCCCAGCAGGTCCGCACCGACGGCCCGCACACCGTCTCCGTGGTCTCCCGCCAGATGGCCTTCCTGCGCGAACGGCGAGGCACCGGGCAGCACGCGCAGCTCATCGGCGGCGAGGTGAGCCTGCTGCCGGTCGCCGACCACGTCCGCGCGCTCGAGACGATGATCGCCCACGGCCGCAAGCCGGTGAGCATGACCCACGGTGACGTCGACGAGGACCACCTCCGCGACCTCGCGGTCGACGAGCGCGGCCGGCCCCGCTTCCGCGTCCTGCGGATCGCCGCCCACTTCGACTCGCTCATGCGCGGCCGCCGCGGCGTGCCCCGCCCGCGCGGGGAGAGCGACCTCGACCCGGCGCGCCGGGCGTTCACGGACGTCTTCGACCGCCTCGAGGCCGAGCACGGCGTCCGCGCGGACCTCGCGCACAACATGACGGTCACCCCGCGCAACCTCGGCGAGGTCGGCCACGTCGTCTCCACCCTCCTCGGCTCGCGGTTCGGGATGCTCTCCTTCCAGCCCGCCGCGCACGTCGGCAACCCGGCGCGGTGGAAGGAGGACTACTCCCCCGTGACCATCGACCGCGTGTGGGCGGAGATCGAGGCGGGCGTCGGCCGCAGGCTGCCGTGGCGGCACCTCCAGATGGGCGACGAGCGCTGCAATCGCGCGGCCTACGGCGTCGTCTGCGGCGGCCGCTGGCATCCGTTCCTCGACGACGCGGACCCGCGCGACCTCCGCGTCCGCGACCGCTTCCTGGACCGCGTCGCCGGCTTCGACGCCGACCGCCCCCGCGCCGTCGTCGCCCTCGCCGCGCTGCGCCTCGCCGCGTGCCACCCGTCGATCGTCCCCGCCGCCGCTGCCTGGGCCGTCCGCTTCACCCGCCGCGTCGGAATGCGGTCGCTCCTGCGCGGTCGCCCCCGGGGACTCACCTTCGTCGTGCACGCCTTCATGGACGCCCGCCACGTCGTCCCGGCCTGGGAGGCGCTCGAGCGCGGCGAGATCGCGGAGGACCCCGAGGTGCGCGCGGCCCAAGAGCGGCTGCAGGCGTGCTCGTACGCGATGGCCCACCCCGAGGACGGGCGCGTCGTGCCGGCCTGCGCGCAGCACGCGGTCTACGATCCGCGCGAGAACGCCGCGCTGCGCCGTCTGCTTCCCCGCGCCGGGGCGACCGGCGATGAACCGTCTCGACCGCACGAGGGTCGGAGGGACCCATGAACGTGAAGCGCTACGCCGGACCGGCCTACTTCGCCGCGAACGGGCTCGCACTCGCCGCCTCGCTCCGCCGCGTGCGCGCGGACGCGACGGGCGAGACGGGGTCGGTGCTCGCCCACGGGGCCCCGCTCGCCTTCGTCGCGAGCCTCTACGTCCGCCGGCGCGGCCGCGCCTCGCGCGACCTCCCGTGGGTGCGCGGCGCGACCGCCGCGGGGACCGCGCTCACGGGCCTCGCGGCCGGGGATCGGCGGCGGGCGCTCGTCCCGCTGGTGCTCGGGGTGGCGGGGACCGAGATGTACCTGCGGTGGTACGCGCGCCTCGACCGGGAGGAGTCTGCTGCGCTCGCCGTCGGCGAGCGCCTGCCCGGCGACCTCGCGTTCGTC
Source organism: Paraconexibacter sp. (assembly GCF_059438195.1). Classification (NCBI taxonomy): domain Bacteria; kingdom Bacillati; phylum Actinomycetota; class Thermoleophilia; order Solirubrobacterales; family Paraconexibacteraceae; genus Paraconexibacter; species Paraconexibacter sp. The sequence goes on along the minus strand of NZ_JBLKKY010000009.1, from coordinate 26,465 downwards.
GATGTCGACGGGCGGTCGGTGACCTCTGGCGACCTGCGCGGTCGGCCCACCGCGCTCCTCTTCTACCGCGGCAACTGGTGCCCGCTCTGCGTCGGGCAGGTGACCGAGATGGCGGCCCGCTGGCGCGAGCTCGAGGCGCTCGGGGTCGACGTCGCGCTCGTCTCGCCGCAGGACGACGAGCACACGCGCGCGCTCGCCGAGCGGTTCGACGTCGGCTTCCGCTACCTGCGGGACCCCGGCCTCGCGGCGGCGGCGCGGCTGGGCATCGTCCACGAGGCGGGCGTGCCTCCGGGCATGCCGGGCTACGAGCCCGACACGGTCTTCCCCACGGTCGTCGTCACGGACGCGGACGGGCGCATCGTCATGAGCGACCAGACGGACGACTACCGCGTCCGCCCGGAGCCCGAGACGATCCTCGCCGCGCTGCGCGCCGCGGCCTGACGGTGCTCGACGCCCGCGCCCGCGCGGTCGTGCGGCCGGCCGTCGAGGCCGCCGCCCGCCGGACGCCGATCTCCGCCGGGGCCGTCACCGCGACGGGCCTGGCCGCGGGCGTGGGCGCCTGCGTCGCGGCGGGCCTCGGCGCGTGGGGGGCCGCGCTCGCGCTGTGGCTGCTCAACCGCGCGCTCGACGGCCTCGACGGGGCGGTCGCCCGCCGGCGCGGCCCGACGGACCTCGGCGGGATGCTCGACTTCCTCGCGGACTTCGTCGTGTACGGCGGGTTCGTCGTCGGCGTCGCGATCGCGATCCCGGACGCCCGCGTCGCGTGCGTCGTCCTCCTCGCGGCCTATCTCCTCAACAACGTCGCCCTGCTCAGCTTCGCCTCGCTCGTCGAGCGCCACCGACTCGACTACGGCGACGAGCGCTCGCTGCGCTTCACGACCGGCCTCACCGAGGGCACCGAGACGATCGTCGCCTACTGCCTCATCTGCCTCGTCCCGACGCACGCGGGCACGATCGCGTGGGTCTTCGCGGGGATGGTCCTCGTCACGGTCGCGCAGCGGGTGCGTCTCGCAGTCGTCGCGCTGCCGCGTCCGGCGAAGGCCTGAGGGCATAGGAGCGCACGTCGGCGTCGAGCGACTCCGCGGACACGTAGCCGCCTTGGCGCACGAACGTCCGCTCGCCGTCGGCGTCGAAGAAGACCGTCGTCGGCCATCCTCGGCCGGCCCCGATCGCGCGGGCCTGCTCGGCCTCGGGATCGAAGACGCTCGGGTAGGGAACGGGGAAGTCCGCCAGGAACTCCTCGGCGTCCCCGCGGTCGTCGCGGGAGTCGAGCCCGATGAACGCGACCTTGCCCTCGTAGCGCTCCGCCACCTCGGCGAACGCGGGGAACTCGTCGCGGCAGCTCGGGCACCACGCGGCCCACATGTTGACGACGACGGGGACGCCGCGCAGCTCGTCGAGGCGCGCGCCGAGGTCGGCGTCGATGACGGCCGGCGCCTCGGCGCGCAGGCGCACCAGCGCGCGCGCCGCCTCCGGCGTCGCCGGCCCAGGAGCCTCGTCGGCCGAGGCGACGGCGGGCGCGGGCCGGTCCGGCGCGGGCGCGAGCGCGAGCCCGTCGCCGGCCTGGGGGCGGTCCCCGAGCCCCACGACGAGGATCGCGCCGGCGAGGACGGCGCAGACGGCGACGACCGCCCAGAACAGCCGGTCGGACCTCACCTCTCGCGCACCTCGACCCCGTTCCAGAACGCCACGCGCCCTTTCACCCGGCGAGCGAGCGGCGTCGGCCGGCGGTACGTCCAGGCGGCCGAGGGCGCGCGCGCGTCGCCCGCGACGACGTCCGAGTAGGAGGCGATGCCCTTCCACGGGCAGAGCGTCCGGCGGCGGGACGGCTCGAGGTGCCCCTCCGCGACGTCCTCGATCGGGAAGTAGTGGTTGCCCTCGACGACGACGGTGTCGTCGCTGCGCGCGATCTCGTGTCCGGCGAAGGTGGCGATGACGGTCATGGTCCCTCTGACCCGGCGTCCGTCGCGGGGGTTCACCGCAGGCGCGAGGCGAGGCGCCGCACCGCGAGCAGCGGAGCGACGAGACGCCGCGTGGAAGGGGTCGCGACCCGCGCGCGGATGTGCTCGTCGGCGGCGCGGGCGGCGGACTCGGCGAAGGTCGGGTAGGCGTGGATCGTCTGCGAGATCCGGTCGATGCGCTCTCCCGCCGTGATCCACGCGGCGAGCTCGGCGATCGCGTCGCCCGCGCCGCGCCCCATGAGCGTCGCGCCGACGAGCCGTCCGCGGCGGTCGCCGACGAGCACGGCGCCGCCCCTCGTCGCGCCCGCGGTGATCGCGCGGTCGAGCGCGGCGTGGTCGGAGCGCGCGACGCTGACGCGCTCGCCCCAGCGCTCACGTGCCTGCGCCTCGGTGAGACCGACGTGCGCGACCTCGGGATCGGTGAAGGTCACCCACGGGACGGGGGCGCGGTCGGCGCGACGTCGGAGCCCGAAGAGCGCGTTGAGGGTCGCGTGTCGCGCATGGTGCGCCGCGAGGTGGGTGAACGCCGGACCTCCGGTGACGTCGCCGACGGCGAGGACCCGGGGGCTGCTCGTCCTCATCGTCCCGTCGACGACGATCGCGCCGCCCTCGTCGAGGTCGACGCCCGCGAGGTCGAGGCCGATCCCCTCCGTCCGCGGCGCGCGCCCGGCGGCGACGAGGACGCGGTCGGCCTCGAGCCGCTCCCCGTCGTCGCCGACGTGAAGGCGCGCCGCCCCGCCGGACAGGGTCTCCGCGCCGGTCATCACGGCGCCGAGGCGCAGGTCCACGCCCTCATCGCGGAGCGACCGCGCGACGAGCTCCGACGCCTCGGGCTCGTCGCGAGGGAGAAGCCGGTCCCCCGCCTCGAGGAGCGACACGCGTGACCCGAGCCGCGCGAACGCCTGGCCGAGCTCGCACCCGATCGGCCCGCCGCCGACGACGACGAGGCGCTGCGGCAGCTCACGGAGCCCCCAGATCGTCTCGCTCGTCAGCGGGTCCGCCTCGGCGAGGCCCGGAACGGGCGGGACGACGGGCGCCGAGCCGGTGGCGACGATCGCGCGGTGGAAGCGCAGACGGCGCCCGTCGACGTCGAGCGCGCGGTCGGAGACGAAGCGGCCGTCGCCCGCGACGACGTCGACCCCGGCGGCCCGCAGGCGCTCCGGCGAGTCGTGCGGCTCGATCACGGCCTGCACGGCGCGGATGCGCTCCATGACGCGCGCGAGGTCGACCCGGGGCGCCTCGGCGTCGACCCCGAGCCGGTCGGCGTTCCGGATGGCCTCGACGAGCTCGGCCGTCGCGAGCAGGCTCTTCGACGGCACGCACCCGGTCCACAGGCAGTCGCCGCCGGTGCGCTCGCGCTCGACGAGGGCGACGCGCGCCCCCACCGCGGCGGCGATGAACGCGCTCACCAGCCCGCCGGTGCCGCCGCCGAGGATCACGAGGTCGTAGGTGCCGTCGCGTCGCATCAGGTGTCGGACCTTCCCCGGGGGTCGGCGATTCATTCAGCCCGCCGGCAGTCGCCAGGCGCGCTCGACGTGGATGTCGATGCCGACCTCCTCACCGACCGCGGGAGCGCCCGCGGGATCGACGTGGGCGCGCAGGCGCCGCCCGTCGCTCTCGATGACGACCCGGATGTGATCTCCGCGGTAGACGGCCTCGACGACGGTCCCGCGGAGCGGCGCGTCAGGAGTGAGCCGGACGTGCTCGGGGCGGATCGCGAGGAGGCCGTCGCCGTCCGGGAGGAGGTTCGCGACGCCGAAGAACCGCGCCACGGCCGCGCTGCACGGCCGCTCGAAGAGGGCGCGCGGCTCGTCGTGCTGGACGATCCTGCCCTCGAGCATGAGCGCGATCGTCTCGCCGAGCTCCGCCGCCTCGGCCCGGTCGTGCGTGATGACGAGCGTCGTGAGCGCACGCTCCTTCTGCACGCGCGCGATGACGCGCCGCAGGTCGTCGCGCCGGTTGGGATCGAGCGCCGCGAGCGGCTCGTCGAGCAGGAGCAGCCGCGGCTCGCCGGTGAGGGCGCGCGCGAGCGCGACGCGCTGCTGCTCGCCGCCGGAGAGCCCGTGGACCCTGCGGTCACCGTGCGCGGCGAGGCCGACCTCGCCGAGGGTCGCCGCCGCACGTCGCCGGCGCTCGCCCCGGCGGACGCCCATCGCGCGCAGCGGCAGCGCGACGTTGTCGAGCACGTCGAGGTGCGGGAGGAGCCGCGGCTCCTGGAAGACGACGGCGAGTCCGCGCCGGTGGGACGGGGTCCCGTCGATGCGCTCGCCGTCGAGCGTGATCGCCCCGGACCGCAGGGGGGTGAGCCCGGCGACGGCGCGCAAGAGCGTCGTCTTGCCGGCGCCGGAGGGGCCGACGAGCGCGGCGCGGGTGCCGGCCTCGACGACGAGGTCGAGGTCGCGGAGCACGGGGCGCCCGCCCGGCGCGACCGTGAGGCCCTCGCACGCGAGGCGCCCGCTCACAGCGGCCTCCTGCCCGCCCGGACGGCGACGGCGAGGGCGAGGACCGCCGGGGCGAGGAAGAGCAGCGCGAGGCTCGCGGCGACCTGCGGGTCGGCGCCCACGAACGGGAGGAGGACGAGCGGGAGCATCGGCTCGCCGGCGCCGACCGCGAGGCTCGTGCCGTAGTCGCTCCAGGAGACGAGGAACCCGAGCAGCGCCGCGGCGGCGATCGTCGGCGCCGCCGAGGGCAGCGTGACGAGGACGAGGCGCCGCGCCGGCGAGAGACCGGAGGTGCTCGCCATCTCTTCGAGCGCAGCGAGCCGGGGGCCGAAGCCGGAGAGGAGGACCACGATCGTGTACGGAAGCACGAACGTGAGATGGCCGACGACGAGGCCCGCGCGCGAGCCGTCGATGCCGAGGCGGATGAGCCACTCGCTGAGGCCGGTGCCGACGGCGTAGGGCGGCACGAGGAGCGGGGCGGCGAGGAGGAGGAAGACCGGACCGGGGCGGCGCAGCCGCCGCTCGCCGAGGACCCGTGCCGCGGGCCACGCGAGGAGCAGCGCGACGAGGACGGTCGCGGCCGCGACCACCGTCGAGTTGCCGAGCGCGACCGCGGCCTCGCCCGAGAACGCGATCCGCACGCCGCGCAGGCCGAGCTCCTGCGGGAGGACGGCGGGCGCCCGCCACGCGTCGGCGAAGGCCCGCACGACGAGGGCGAGGAGCGGCAGCACGACCGCGGCGGCGAGCACGGCGCCGGGCCGGGAGAACCGGCTCTCACGCGCCATGGACGTCCCTCGCGGCGCGGACGGCGACGGTCGCGAGGAGCACCGAGGCGACCGCCGTGACGAGGAGCGCGGCCGCCGCCGTCGCCTGCCCGGCGAGGAGGTCGCCCTGGGTCGAGGAGTACGCGTACTCGGCGAGCGTCTGCGGATACGTGGGCCCGACGGCGAGCGGCACCTCGAAGGCGCCGAGGACGTACGCGAACACGACGGTCGAGCCGAGGACGAGCGGGGCGCGGATCGTCGGCCACGTCACCCAGCGCAGCCGCTGGATCCGGGTGAGACCGAGCGCGCCGGCGGCCTCGTCGCGCTCCTCGTGCCCGCGCCCGAGCGCGGCGAGGAGGAGGAGCAGGAGGAACGGCACCTCCTTGTAGACGTAGACGGCGACGATCCCCCACCCCCCGTCGTCGCGCACGAGCGAGATCGGGAGGCCGCCGAGGATCCGGTCGGCGAGGCCTCCGGGGGCGAGCCAGACGACGGCGAGGACGGCGACGAGCAGGTGCGGCACGGGGACCGGGAGCGCGAGCGCCGCGCGGACGAGGGCGCCGCTGCGGCGCGCCCGCAGCGCGACCGCGATCGCGATCACCGCGGCGATCACGGTGCTGACCGCCGCCAGCCGCAGGCTGAACCACGCGGCGTCGGCGAACGCCGGGTCGTCGAGCAGCCCCTCCCACGCGTCGAGCGACGCGTCGCCGCCGAGCGGGACGAGGCTCGTCCGCACCGCGCCGGCGAGCGCCCCGCCGAAGAGGACGGCGGTGACGACGACGGCGGGGCCCAGCGCGAGGGCGTCGCGCCGGGAGCCCCGTGGGAGGCCGGCCCTCACCGCCCGGCGCGAAGGACCTCGCGCGTCCATCGGTCCTCGATGGGCGCGACCCTCCCGGCGGCGAACTCGGGGACCGGCCGGCCCAGGTCCTCGAGGAGGTACGGGCTCTGGGCCACCTCGCGGAAGAGCTTCCGCGCGTCCCCGAGCTTCTCGAGGTCGAGGACCGTCGGGTTGCCGAGCGAGTCCGGGTCGGCCTTCGCCGCCTGCAGCTCGGGCGCGAGGAGGAGGTTCGCGAGGACCTGGGCGCCCTCGGGATGGGCGGCGTTCGCCGGGATCGCGACGAAGCTCGTGTTCTGGAGCGCGCCGTCACCGAGGAGGAACGGGCGGGTCGTCTTCGCGAGCTGCCCCTTGCGGACGCCGGAGCTCACGAACGCGGGGTCGTAGGACATCGCGACGTCGACCTCGCCGTTGCCGAACAGGGTCGTGAGCTCCGCCTCGGACTTCGGGTACGTCCTGCCCTCGCCGTGGAGGTGCGGCGCGAGCTCGCGCAGGAAGCGCATCGCCTCGTCCTCGCCCTTCTCGGCGACGACCTGCCGGACGAAGGCGGAGCCGGTGAAGTCGGGGGGAGCCGGGTAGGCGACCCGGCCGGGATTCGCCTTCGCGTAGGCGAGCAGCTCGTCGAGCGTGCCCGGCGGGTCCGGTGTCCGCTCCGCGTCGTGGGCGAAGACGAACGCGGCCCGCTGCCACGGCGACTCCTGCCCCTCGACCGGGACCTGGAAGTCCTCGGTGAGCGACGCGTCGGCCTGGTCGAGGTAGCGGCGGGCGTTCGGCAGGTCGCCGGCCCAGTCCTCGAGCCAGAGCCCGGCCTCCTTGCCGGCGGCGAAGTTCTCGCCGTTCACCCAGATGAGGTCGACGGCGCCGCCGCTGTCACGCCCGGCCCGGCGCTCGCTGACCACGCGCTGGATCGCGTCCGCGGTATCGGTCACGGGGACGCGCTCCAGCGTGACCCCCTGCTCCGCGGCGGCGGGCGCCACGACGTCGTCGACGTAGGCGTTCACCTTGTCGTCCCCGCCGTACAGCCACCAGCGGACCGTCTGGCCGCGCGCCGCCTCGGCGACCTCCTCGAAGCCGGAGGCCGCGGCGGGAGCCGCGGCGACGGTGGGATCGTCGTCCCCGCAGGCGGCGAGGACGGCGACGGAGCCCGCGGCGAGGACCGCGGCGAGCGCATGGCGGAGGTTCATGCGCCCTCCGACCCGCCGTCGGCGCAGACGATTCAGCGATGGCGCGCGACCGGCGTGGGAGAGTCCGAGCGATGCCGACCGAGCTCCGCGACTCCGTCCGCTACTGCGCTCGCCCCGAGCACCTCCGCCGCACCGTCCGCATCGCGATCGTCGTCGGGCTGGTGCTCACGCTCATCAACCAGGGCGAGATCATCGCCTCCGGTGACGCGACGGCCGCGACCTGGGTCCGCTGCGCGCTCAACTTCATCGTCCCGTTCATCGTGTCGAACCTGGGGCTCCTCAGCGGGCGTCCGGCGACGTCGTGACCGCGCCGAGAGCCGCGCGCGCGGCCTCCTCGTCCGGACCGATCGCTCGCTCGAGCACGCGGCCGTCGACGGCGAGGCGCTCGGCGACCCATCGCGACGCCCGCGGCCGCAGCCGCCGTCGCCGTGCGACGACGGCGGGGAACGCGCCCCCCTCGGCGAGCACGCGCAGCACCCCGCGCCGGTCGAGGCGCGCGAGGTCCGAGGCCCCGCCGATCGGGGTGCCGTCGATGACGATCTGGGGGACGGTCGCGCCGGCGGTCCGCTCGGCGAGCGCCGCCCGGAATCCGGGCACCCCGTCCCCCGACCGCACGTCGTGCTCGATGCCGCGCCGGCGCAGCAGCGAGCGCGCGCGGTGGCAGTGCACGCAGCCGCTGAGGACGTGGACGACGACGCGCGGGTCCTCGCCGGCCTCACGCCGCGGCACGCGCACCCCTCGCGTGGAGCGACCCGCCATCGGCCTCGTAGGCCTCGAGCAGCTTCAGCCACAGCTCGCTGCGCGTGGGGAACGCGGGGAGGGCGTGGGCGAGGCGTGCGAGCGGCACCTCCCCGATGATCGCGATCGTCGCGGCGTGGAGCAGCTCGGCGACCTCGGGGCCGACGAACGTCGCGCCGACGAGGACGTCGCGGTCGGTGTCGATGACCACGCGGGTCGTCCCCGCCGCGCCGCGTCCGTGGAAGGACGCGCCGGCGGTCCCGCCCGTGGGCAGGTCGATCGCGACGACCGGGCGGCCGTCGGCCTGCGCGTCGTCGAGCGTGAGCCCGATCGCGGCCACCTGCGGGTCGGTGAAGACGACACGCGGCGCGCCCGGGCCGTCGGCCGTCGCGGCCGCCCCCTCACCGAGGATGACGTCGGCGGCGATGCGCGCCTGGTACTTCGCGGAGTGGGTGAGCATCGAGCGCCCGTTGACGTCGCCGACCGCGTAGAGCCAGGAGCTGCCCCCGACCCGCAGCTCGTCGTCCACCTCGAGCGGCCCCGACGGCACGACCCCGACCGCCTCGAGGCCGAGACCGTCGGTGAGCGGGCGCCGCCCGATCGCGACGAGGAGGCGGTCGGCCGTGACCTCCGTCCCGTCGCCGAGCTCGACCGCGACGCCGTCGCCCTCGCGCCGGACCGCGGTCGCCCGCACGCCGGTCCTCACGTCGGCCCCCGAGGCGACGAGCGCCTCGCGGACGGCGGCGCCGGCGAACGGCTCCTCGCGCGGGAGGAGATCGCCGGCGGCCTCGACGACGGTCACCGACGATCCGAGCGACGTCCACGCCTGCGCCATCTCGACCCCGACGACGCCGCCGCCGAGGATCGCGAGCCGCGGCGGGACGGCCGCCGCGGTCGTCGCCTCGCGGTTCGTCCACGCCTCGACGTCCGCGAGCCCCGGGATCGGCGGCAGGAGGGCACCGGTGCCGACGGCGACGACGACCGCCTCCCGCGCGACGAGGACCTCGTCGCCGACCGCGACGCGGCGCTCGCCGACGAGCCGGCCCTCGCCGCGGACGAGCTCGATCCCGCGGGACTCGAGCCACGGCACCTGGCCCGCGTCGTCGTGTCCGGCGACGACCTCGTCGCGCCGCGACAGGACGGCGCCGACGTCGAGGCCGGCGTCCGCGAGGTGCGCGACGCCCGGCACCCGGCCGACCTCGCGGAGCAGCTCGCCCGCGCGCAGGAGGGCCTTCGAGGGCATGCAGGCGTAGAAGGAGCACTCGCCGCCGACGAGCTCGCGCTCGACGATCGCGACCCTCCGGCCGCCGCGTTCGGCGAGCCGTCCGGCGAGCACCTCGCCGGCCGGTCCCGCTCCGATGACGATGACGTCGAGCTCTCGTTCCATGGGTCTTCTCCTGAGCCTCTGGCCACCACACGGTGTGGCGACGGTCGGGAGTCGGACCGCGCCGCCCGTGCGATCGATTCAGGACGGGTTCGTGAATCGCCGCGGCCGGAGACCGGGTCGCATCCGTGGACCCCACCGAGGAGACCGACTCATGCCGAAGGCCGCCATCATCCTGCTCGCCGACTCCGAGACCCCGGAAGGAACGGGCCGGATGGCGAACGCGCTCACGACCGCGAAGGAGTTCAAGGAAGCCGGCGACGAGGCGATCGTCGTCTTCGACGGCGCCGGAACCCGCTGGGTGCCCGTGCTGATGGACGAGGACCAGAAGTACCACCGCCTTCTCGCGGATGTTCGCGACCGCGTCCGGGGCGCCTGCGTCTACTGCGCGCGGGCCTACGGCGTCAAGGAGGAGATCGAGGAGGCGGGAATCCCCCTGCTCGACGAGTACAAGGGCCACCCGAGCATCCGCGATCTCATGGCCGACGGGTACGAGATCCTCACGTTCTGAGGTGACTTGCCGGTCGCCGGGAGCACGGATGCGGTCCGCGCGTTCCCTCGGATCGACCTGCCCGCCAGCGGTCAGCCGTCCATCGCCGCGTATGCCGCAGCGACCCCTGCGCCGTAGACGAGGTGGTACGACAGCTCCATCGCCATGTCCTTCGCCGGGTACTTCCACGGCGGCTTGGAGAGGCCCATGGGCACGAGCTGCACGTACGACATCGCCCAGACCCCCGTCCCGAACGCGAGGGCGTCCTTGATCGCTCGGTCTTCCCTGGAGCCCTGCACGAGCCCGTAGACGGAGCCCCAGGCGGTCCCGTACCCCCAGTGCATCACGTGGGTGAGGAGGCCGATCCTGTCGGCGGAGACCTCCCGGTCGAAGACGCCGCCGAGGATCTTGCGCGCGACGTGCGCGGGGGCCGACGCCTGCTCCCAGGGGTCGCTCTCCGCCTGCACTCCGCCGGCGTCGGAACCGGGGTCGGAGTCGGCCTCAGCGCTCTGCAGCTTCACCGAGGCCTCCTGCCAGACGGTCATCGCCGCGGTGCCCGCGGCCCCCGCCGCCAGCCCGCGGAGAACCGCTCCGATCGGTGTGGGTCGTGACATGTCCTGCGCCTCCTCCGTCCGTCGGCGTTGACACGAACGCGCTGCCCGGCATGGACCTGCAGGAACACGCGCTCGCCGGTGTCGTCCCACCGGTGTGACCCCACGTCCGCGGGTGCGATTCACCGAGGGCGCGGCGGAGGGTGCCGGGCGACCAGCGCCGGCTGCGCTCGCGGCTCAGTGGTAGAGCCCGACGAGGAGGACGACGCCGACCGTCGACGCGAAGAACGCGAGCGACCAGAGGAACCGTCGGATCTCGTTGCGAGGACCGCGCATCACCGTGGGACCCCGGGCCGGAAGCGACGGTTCAGCGATCCACGCCGCGTGGCGATCGACCGGGCCGAGGCGCGGGTCTGAACCCTTCCCGACCGCAGCCGGGTCCGAGTCGAAGACGCACACCATCGAACCGACGAGGAGAGCTCGCATGGCAAGCCAGCGGCAGTCCGCCCCGACCACCTCCCATGGCCCCGACGGGCAGGCGCCGCCGACCGGCCGGTACCGGCTGGACGGAGAGGCGTCCCGCGCGTCCTTCCTCGTCAAGAAGATGGGCTTCTGGCCCGTCCGCGGACGCTTTCGCGCGTTGGACGGAACGATCGACCTCGACGCCCAGGGGCGGCCGATCGCCGCGCACCTCTCGATCGAGACCGCGAGCGTGAGCACCCGCATGCCCCCACGGGACGCCCACCTGCGGTCCTCCCAGTTCCTCGACGCGGCGCGCCATCCAGAGATCCGGTTCGACGCCCACGAGATCACGCCCGCGGACGACGGGAGCATGCGGATGCGGGGTCGGCTGTCGGTCCACGGGACGTCGCGAGAGGTCGTCGTCGACTGCACGATCCACCAGCACGACGACCACCTGCACGTGCACGCCGAGACGACGGTCGACCGCCACGACTTCGAGATCCGGCCGCCCCAGCCCTTCGAGATGATCGTCGGGGATGCCGCCGAGCTCGAGCTCGAGCTGACCGCGGTGCCGTCCCCCTGACGAGAACGTCTCGCTGATCGCCCGGAGCCCGCTTCTCGCGGGCCCGGAGCAGGTCTGACCACCACCGAGGCAGCGCATTCGCGCCGCGGCGGCGGCTCTCGGCGAGTCGCGCGGCGGCGGTGGCGACCGACGCACGTCGGCAACTGCCCCTGTTCCGAATCGCCCCTCGAAATTCGAATGGCCATTCGGTATCGTGAGAGAGGCATCATGAGCATGCACTTCGACCTCGACGACGAGACCGAGCTCCTGCGCCGCACCGTGCGCGAGTTCGCGGAGGGCGAGGTCGCCCCGGCGGCCGAGCACCTCGACAAGGAGAAGCTCTTCCCCTACGAGCTCGTGGAGAAGATGGGCGAGCTCGGGTGGATGGGCATCCCGTTCCCCGAGGAGGTCGGAGGCTCCGGCGGCAGCTCGCTGCAGTACGCGATCGCCGTCGAGGAGCTCGCGCGGATCGACTCGTCGGTCGCGATCACGATGTGCGCGCACACGTCGCTCGGCACGCAGCCGGTCTACCTCTTCGGCAACGACCAGCAGAAGCAGGAGCTGCTCCCCGACCTCTGCGCGGGGCGCAAGCTCGGGGCGTTCGGCCTCACCGAGCCCGAGGCGGGCTCCGACGCCGGCAACGTCCAGACGCGCGCCGCGCAGGAGAACGGCGACTTCGTCATCAACGGCGCGAAGCAGTTCATCACCAACGCGGGGACCGACATCTCCGGCCACGTCGCGATCACCGCCGTCACGGGCACGCACGACGACGGCTCGAAGGAGATCTCGAACATCATCGTCCCCAAGGACGCGCCCGGCTACGAGCAGGGCGAGCCCTACCGGAAGATGGGCTGGAACGCCTCGGACACGCGCCCGCTCACGTTCACGGACTGCCGGGTCCCGGAGGAGAACCTCCTCGGGCCGCGCGGCGCCGGCTTCAAGCAGTTCCTCCACATCCTCGACATCGGGCGCATCGGCGTCGCCGCGATGGGCGTCGGTCTCGCCCAGGGCGCCCTCGACGAGGCGCTCGCCTACGCGAACGAGCGCAAGGCGTTCGGCAGGTCGATCTCGAAGTTCCAGACGATCCAGGCGAAGCTCGCGGACATCGCGACCGAGATCGAGGGGGCGCGCCTCCTCACCTACAAGGCCGCCTGGGAGAAGGACCAGGGGCGCAACTTCACGCTCACCGCCGCGCAGGCGAAGCTGAAGACCGGCCGCCTCGCGGTCCGCGCCGCGGAGGAGGCCGTCCAGATCCACGGCGGCTACGGCTACATCGAGGAGTACCCGGTGTGCCGCATGTACCGCGACGCGAAGATCCTCACGATCGGCGAGGGCACCGACGAGGTCCAGCAGATGGTCATCGCTCGCGCCCTCGGCGCGTGACCTGAGAGGGTCCCGCCATGCCGGTCGAGGTCGTCCTCATCGCGAACCGCGGCGAGATCGCCGCGCGGATCGCCCGCACCGTCCACGCGACGGGGCGCCGCAGCGTCGCCGTCTTCACCGACGCCGACGCCGGGGCGCCGCACGTGCAGGCCTGCGACGCCGCGGTGCGCATCGGCTCGTACCTCGACGCCGAGGAGATCCTGCGCGCCGCCGCGCTCAGCGACGCCGACTCGGTCCACCCCGGCTACGGCTTCCTCAGCGAGAACGCCGCGTTCGCGCAGGCGGTCGTCGACGCCGGCCTCACCTGGATCGGCCCGCCGGCCGGCGCGATCGAGCTCATGGGCGACAAGGGCCGCGCGAAGGAGGCGGCCTCGGCCGCCGGCGTGCCGGTCGTCCCCGAGGGGACGGAGGGCGGCTTCCCCGTCGTCGTGAAGGCGGTCGCCGGCGGGGGCGGCAAGGGCATGCGCGTCGTGCAGGCGGAGGGCGAGCTCGAGGAGGCGACGGCGGCGGCGCAGCGCGAGGCGAAGGCCGCGTTCGGCGACGACCGGGTCATCATCGAGCGCTACCTCGAGCGCCCCCGCCACATCGAGGTGCAGGTGCTCGCCGACGCGCACGGCACCGTGCTCCACGTCGGCGAGCGCGAGTGCTCGCTGCAGCGCCGCCACCAGAAGGTCGTCGAGGAGGCGCCCTCCCCCGTCGTCGACGAGGCGATGCGCGCGGAGATGGGCGAGGCCGCGGTCGCGCTCGCGCGCGCCTGCGACTACACGGGCGCAGGCACCGTCGAGTTCATCGCGCCCGCCGACGGCTCCGAGTTCTTCTTCCTCGAGATGAACACGCGGCTGCAGGTCGAGCACCCCGTCACCGAGCTCGTCTACGGGGTCGACCTCGTCGAGCAGCAGCTCCGGGTCGCGTCGGGCGAGCGGCTCGCGCTCGCCCAGGACGAGCTCGTGCCCCGCGGGCACGCGATCGAGGCGCGCCTGTACGCCGAGGACCCGGCCGCGGGCTTCCTCCCGGCGACCGGCGTGCTGCGCCGCTGGCGCGAGCCCTCCGGCGACGGAGTCCGCGTCGACTCCGGCGTCCGCGAGGGCGTCGAGGTCGGCACCGCGTTCGACCCGATGCTCGCGAAGGTCATCGCGCACGGCCCCGACCGGGCGACCGCGATCGGCCGGCTCGACCGAGCGCTCAGCGGCCTCGAGGTGCTCGGCGTGACGACGAACGCCGCCTTCACGCGGGCGCTCCTGCGCCGCGAGGACGTCCGCGACGGCGTGCAGGACACCGGGCTCCTCGAGCGCGTCCTCGCGAGCGACGACGACGAGGCGACGACCGTCCCCGCCGACCTCCTCCCCGCCGCCGCCGTCGCTGCCGCGGGGAGCGCGCACCCCGAGGGCCTCTGGTGGCGCCACGTCGACGAGGGCGAGATCCACGTCGACGACGGACGCGTCGTCGTGGGCGAGCACGCGTGGGAGGCCGAGCTCATCCGCGATCTCGGTGACGGCGACGTCCTCGTCGAGATCGACGGGGTGACGCGGCGCTACGCGACCTGGTGGGACGAGGACCTGCTGCTCGCCGCGCGCGACGGCTACCAGCTCGCCACCCGGACGGTGCGGGCCGACCGGTCCGGCTCGTCGCTGCCGGCCGGGTCGCTCGAGGCCCCGATGCCGGGGACCGTGTTGCAGGTGCGCGTCGCCGACGGCGACAGCGTCGAGGAAGGAGACGTGCTGCTCGTGCTCGAGTCGATGAAGATGGAGCTGCAGATCACCGCGCCCTGGCCCGGGACGGTCGAGGGCCTCTCGCTGCGCGAGGGCGACAAGGTCGCCGTCAAGCAGCCGCTCGTCGCGGTGGTGGAGTCGTGAGCGCGCCCCGGGACGGGCACCTCGAGCTCTCCGCCGAGCTGCGCGAGCGCCTCGCGCGGGCACGTGCGGGCGGCGGCGAGAAGGCCCGTGAGCGCCACGTCTCGCGCGGCAAGCTCCTCGCCCGCGACCGCGTGCGACGACTCTCCGATCCGGGCGCGCCCTTCTTCGAGCTCTCGCCGCTCGCCGCCGAGGAGATGTACGACGGCGGGGCGCCGAGCGCGGGCGTCGTCACCGGGATCGCGACCGTCCAGGGCCGCCAGGTCGTCGTCGTCGCCAACGACGCCACGGTGAAGGGCGGCACCTACTACCCGATCACGGTGAAGAAGCACCTCCGGGCCCAGGAGGTCGCGCTCAAGAACCGGCTGCCCTGCATCTACCTCGTCGACTCGGGCGGGGCGTTCCTCCCGGCGCAGGACGAGGTCTTCCCCGACCGCGAGCACTTCGGTCGCATCTTCTTCAACCAGGCGACGATGTCCGAGGTCGCGATCCCGCAGATCGCGTGCGTCATGGGCTCGTGCACCGCCGGCGGCGCCTACGTCCCGGCGATGAGCGACGAGACGGTCATCGTGCGCGAGCAGGGGACGATCTTCCTCGGCGGACCGCCGCTCGTGAAGGCGGCGACCGGCGAGGAGGTGACCGCGGAGGAGCTCGGCGGTGGCGACGTCCACGCGCGCACGAGCGGCGTCGTCGACCACCTCGCCGACGACGACGAGCACGCGCTCGAGATCGTCCGCGGGATCGTCGACACCCTGCCGCCGGCCCCGGCGCCCCCGTGGGAGCGGCGCGAGTCGCGGCCCCCGGGGCGGGACCCCGACGAGATCTTCGACATCGTCCCGCTCGACGGCCGCACGCCCTACGACGTGCGCGACGTGCTGCGGTGCGTCGTCGACGGCGGCGAGCTGCAGGAGTTCAAGCAGCTCTACGGCGAGACGCTCGTCTGCGCCTTCGCGCACGTCGACGGCCACCCGGTCGGCATCCTCGCCAACAACGGGATCCTCTTCAGCGAGTCCGCGCTCAAGGGCGCGCACTTCATCGAGCTGTGCGACCGCCGCGGCATCCCGCTGCTCTTCTTCCAGAACATCACCGGCTTCATGGTCGGCAAGGACTACGAGGCGGGCGGGATCGCGAAGGACGGCGCGAAGCTCGTCACCGCCGTGTCGTGCGCGCGGGTCCCGAAGATCACGACGATCATCGGCGGCTCCTACGGCGCCGGCAACTACGGCATGTGCGGTCGCGCGTACTCGCCGCGGTTCCTCTTCATGTGGCCGAACGCGCGGATCAGCGTCATGGGCGGCGAGCAGGCCGGCGTCGTCATGACCGAGGTCGGCCAGCCCGAGGTCGGCGAGCAGCTCCGCGAGCAGTACGAGCACCAGGGGAAGCCGTGGTACTCGACCGCCCGCGTGTGGGACGACGGCGTCATCGACCCGCGCGAGACGCGGACGGTGCTCTCGCGCGCGCTCACCGCCTGCGGCCACGCCCCGCTCGGCGACCCGGGCTTCGGCATCTTCCGGATGTAGGCGGTCCGGCGCAGCGGGGCCGGCCCGCCGGCCCCGCCCCCGCCGGTCAGAAGGCGCCGAGGAGCAGCGGCGCGACCTGCTTCTTGCGGCTCATCACGCCGGGCATGTGGACGACGCCGTCGACGACGTCCTGCGGGAGCGCGCGCTCGACGGGCGCGGTGTCGCCGGCGAGGAGGAGCCGCGTCTCCTGGGCGACGATGTCGGTGAGCATGAGGGCGCGCAGGACGTGCCCCTCGGCCTTCTGGGCCTCGCGGAGGGCGTCGAGCAGCTCGGGGATGCGGTCGTCGAGGACGCTGCCGACGACCTCGAGCTGGGAGATGACCATCGTGCCCGAGGTGAGCTCGTAGCCCTTCGCGTCCTGTCGCACGAGCTGCTCGGCGGAGGCCTCGCGGACGTCGGAGCCGTTCTCGAACATCTCGCGCCCGAACGTCTCGAGGTCGAGGCCGACGAGCTCCGCGAGGTAGACGGCGGCCTCGCGGTCGCGGGACGTCATCGTCGGCGAGGTGAGGATGACGGTGTCGGAGAGGATCCCGCCGAGGAGCAGGGTGCCCGCGGCGGCGGACGGGGCCTCGCCGGCGCGGCGGAAGCGCTCGACGACGAGCGTCGACGTCGACCCGACCGGGTCGAACGTCGCCCGGACCGGGAGCCGCGTCTCGATCGAGCCGATGTGGTGGTGGTCGAGGATCTCGACGATGTGCGCCTGCTCGACGCCCGGCACGCTCTGGGCCATCTCGGCGTGGTCGACGAGGATGACGTCGCGCGGCGTCGGGTTCACGAGATCCGAGCGGGTGACGAGGCCCTCGGGCCGACCGCGGTGGTCGACGCAGACGGCGGCCCGGTAGTGGACGTCCTTGATGAGCTCGGTGACGTCCGTGACGAGGTCGTCCCCGCCCACCTGCAGCGGCTCGCGGTCCATGAGGACGCTGCACGGCGCGGAGAGCGTCGTCATGCGGCCGCACACGTAGCTGTCGAGCGGCGAGCTGATGACGCCCGTCCCCCGCGCGCGGGCCTCCTCGAGGATGGCCTCCTCGGGAGAGACGCCGTTGGAGACGATGAGCAGCGCGACGCCCGCCTCGAGCGCGCGCCGCTGCGCGTCCTCCCGGTTCCCGACGACGACGACGTCGCCGGCGCCGATCCCGCTGTCGGCCCAGCGCGAGTCCATCGCGAAGACCCAGACGCGCCCGGACACGAGCGGCCCGTCGCTCACGAGGATCTCGCCCTCGACCGCCGAGGCGATCGCGTCGACCCGGGTGGGGGTGTCGACGAGGGTCGAGGCCTCGCGCGACTCGCGGATGTACCGGCGGGCGAGCGCCCGCTCGGTGAGGACGCCGACGAGTCGCTTCTCGTCGTCGACGATCGGCACGACGTCGAGGCGGCGCTGCGCCATCGCGAGGCCCACGTCGCGCACCGAGTCGTCGCTGCCGGCGACGTAGAAGTCGCGCTGCATGACGTCGCGCACCCGCAGCATCACGTGCTCGAGCAGGTCCGGCTCTCTCGCGCCCGCTCTCTCGAGCACCCACCGCGACTGCGCGTTCAGGTCTCCGAGGCGGACGGGCTCGTAGGTGTGCGCGTCGTCGAGACGCGCGCAGAGCTCGGCGTAGGCGACGGCTGAGGCGATGGAGTCGGTATCGGGGTTGCGGTGGCCGCTGACGTAGATCGTCGACATGTGCGGGCGGGATCATCGCGAACTGCGCGCGCGGACCGGGTGCTCCCCGGCAGAGGTGACGGCCAGGATGCAGGCGGAGGCGTGGGCGGCGGGCCACCGTGCTGCTCGCGGGCCTTGCGGAGAACCCCTGAGGGTGCATCCGCGGTCCTCCCCGATGCGCCGCACGGGTCGCGGTTCCACGCTGCGGGTTCCACGCTGCGACGGGAGGCGCCTCCGACGAGGAACCGAGGTGACCTCGATGACCGCGACAGGCATGGAGCAGCAGTCCCGGACCCGGCGTGAGAACTGGGAGATCGGATGGCGCTGGCTGCGCGGCGGCGATCCGTCGCTCGTCAACCGCCTCCGCGACGGCATACGGCTCGCGGCGGTGATCGTCACCG
The DNA here is from genome assembly GCF_059438195.1 of Paraconexibacter sp. NCBI lineage: Bacteria > Bacillati > Actinomycetota > Thermoleophilia > Solirubrobacterales > Paraconexibacteraceae > Paraconexibacter > Paraconexibacter sp. The sequence goes on along the minus strand of NZ_JBLKKY010000009.1, from coordinate 8,294 downwards.
GTCGCTGGTCGCGGCGCCCGGTGCGGCCCCTCGGCGACGAGGCTCGCCGGCCGCTGCCCGGCGACGAGATCGTGCCGGCGAAGGTCCAGTGGACCAACGGCATCACGATCCACGGCCGGCCGAGCGACATCTGGCCGTGGCTCGTCCAGGCGGGGTGCAGGCGCGCCGGCGTCTACAGCTACGACGGTCTCGACAACGGCGGCGTCCCGAGCGCCGACCGGATCGTCCCCGAGTTCCAGCACCTCGAGGTCGGGGACGTCCTTCCATGGACGCCGACAGCGGACGACGGCTTCATCGTCCGCGGCATCGAGCCCGAGCGTGCGCTCGTCCTCGGCGAAGAGACGGGCTCCATGAGCTGGACCTTCGTCCTCGAGCCGATCGACGAGACCCGCACGCGCCTCCTCACCCGGGTGCGGGGGTGGCACGAGAGCCTCGCCGCGCGCCTGATGCTCGAGCTCGTCTGGCACCCGATCCACTTCGGCATGCAGCGCCGGCAGCTCCTCAACATCCGGAAGCGCGTGCAGGCCCGCGCGCGCTGACCCGCAGAGCGGCGCGGGCGGGCGGAGCTGCACGCCCTCGCCACTACCCTTCCCCCATGACCCGCCGGTGGATCCAGGCGTGGCTCGGCGGCGCCGGCATCGGCGTCGCCAACGGGATCGCGCGCGAGAAGGTGCTCGGGCAGGGCATGCCCGAGCCCGTGCGCCACCAGGTCTCGACGGCGACCGCGATCGGGGCGTTCGCGCTCTACTTCCGCGTGCTGCAGCGGCGCTGGCCGCTGCGCTCGGACGGGGAGGCGCTCCGTGTCGGATCGGCGTGGCTCGTCCTCACCGTCGCGTTCGAGTTCACGCTCGGGCGGGTCGTCGGGAAGCTCTCCTGGGACGAGATGCTCGCCGACTACGACATCCGGCGCGGGCGGACGTGGCCGCTCGTGCTCCTGTGGCTCACGGCCGGGCCCGCCGTGACGCGGCGCCGAGCGTCGCGATCCGCAGCACCCCGATCGTGAGGACGAGCACGCCCGTCACGAGCAGGACGAGCGTGAGGTCCGGCGCCCACAGCCAGCTCGCCGACCAGCCCACGGTCATCGCCGGGGCGAGCGCGATGACGATGCCGCCGAGGACGAGCGCAGCCGCGGAGGCCGACCGTCGCCGCCGATGCCCCTCCGGCGCCTCGGCGGCGCGCAGCCGCCGGACCGCGCGCACGAGGGCGACGGCGAGGAGCGCGAGCACGATGAGCACGATCGCGTCGAACACCGCGTAGAACGTCGTCGCGCTCGTCCCTCCCACCTCCTCGCCGAGGAGGACGTCGACCGCGGTCGCGCCGAGCCGGTCGGGCACGCTCGGATTGCCCGGGAGGGGGAGCTCGTTGCTCACGTTCGTCATCACCGCGACGGCGACGCCCTCGCGGTGGACGACCGCGAGCATCGAGCTCGAGTCCGGGGTGTTGCCCGGATGGAAGACGACCGGCGCGTCCCACGGCCCGCCGACGAACCACCCCATCGCGTAGCGCGCCTCGGCCCCCTCCGCCCACGGCCCGAGCTCGGCGTCGCGGCCGGGCGCCATGAGCTCGCGGAGGCCGCGCGTCGAGACGATCCGCTCGCCGTCGACGACGCCTTCGGTGAGGAACAGCCTGGCGAAGCGCGCCATGTCCCGCGCCGTGGAGACGTAGTAGCCCGCGGCCTGCAGCCCGGGGCGGAAGGTCGGTCCGTGCCAGCGTGGGATCCCGAACCAGTAGCGCGAGCCCGTGGCGACGCCGTCGGGGAGCGCCGTCGCGGTCCGCGTCATGCCGAGCGGCTCGAAGACGCGGCGCTCCATGTGGTCGGCGAACCGCATCCCCGATGCCCGCTCGACGACGAGCCCGGCGAGGACGAAGTTGACGTTGGAGTAGTGGAACTCGGCCCCCGGCTCGCTCACGAGCGACTCGTCCGACACCTCGGCGACCGCCTCGAGCGGCGTGCCGTCCTGTGCGGAGGCGAGGACGGGCCCTCCCGCGCCGGCGGGGATCCCGCTCGTGTGCCGCACGACGTGGCGCACGGTGATCGCGTCGGCGGCGTCGGCGTCGGCGAGGCGCAGCTCGGGGACGTAGCGCCGCACCGGCGCGTCGAGGTCGACGCTGCCGTCGTCGGCGAGCTGCATCACCGCGAGCGCGGTGAACGCCTTGCCGCTCGACCCCGTGACGAACGGCGTGTCGGCCGTGACGGCGCGCCCGTCCTCGTCCGCCTCGCCGAAGCCGGCGCCGTGGATGACGCCGTCCGCGGTCGCGACCGCGACCGACAGCCCGGGGACGTCGCTCGCGTCCCGGCGGTCGTCGAGCACCTCGTCGAGCTCGGCGAGGAGCGCCGGCGTCGGCGGCGAGGGCTCATGGGCGAGGGCGGCCGCCGGCGCGGCGACGGTGAGCGCGGCGCAGAGCGCGAGGAGGGCGGAACGCACGCGGCCATCTCATCACCCGCTCGCCGGCGATCCATCCGCATCAAGCCGCATCACCGGACGTGGTTCGCCCGGGTGCGCGGGGCCCCGCCGGACACCGGCTCGCCGCCCTGACGCCGAGAGATGGCGTTCGACTCCGCGGCCGCGGCATCATGGGGGCATGGAACCTGCCGCGTGCCTCGCCGACTGGGCCGCCTGCGCCGTCCGCGGCGCGACGGAGCCCGCCGCGCGCGCCGCCGCCGCCGTCGCGGACTCGCTCGAGGGACGCGTCGCCTGGCTCGGCACCGCGGGCCACGTCCTCGACTTCGACGACACCTACCTCCCGGGGCTCGCGCACCTCAGCGCCCCCGTCGCGCCCGCGGCCGTCGCGGTCGCGGCCGACGCCGAGGCGGACGTCGCTGCGATGCTCGACGCCTACCGCGAGGGCGTCGAGGCGATGGGCGCCCTCGCCCGCGCCTCGCACCCGGCGCTCTACGACGGCGGCTGGCACCCGACCGCGGTGACGGGCGTCGTGGGCGCCGCGGTCGCCGCCGCGCGGCTCCTCGGCGCCGACACGCGGACCGCCTCCGCCCTGGCGCTTCTCCGCGCGGGGGGACTGCGGGCGGCGTTCGGGTCCGACGGCAAGTCGCTGCAGGTGGGCCTCGCCGCCGCCGCGGGCGTCCGCGCCGCGCGGCTCGCCGCCGCCGGGGCGCAGGTCGACGCCGCGCGCATCGAGACGGGTCCGGCGGGCTTCGAGGAGGCCTTCGCCGCCACGTTCGCCGCTCCGGGCGGCGGGCAGGCGCCGTCGGCCTTCGAGGAGATGTGGATCAAGGCGTACCCGTGCTGCCTCCAGACGCACGGAGCGATCGAGGGCGCCCTCGTCGCCCGCGAGTCGGCCGCCGTCGCGGCCGGGGAAGCGCTCACGGTCGTCGTCCATCCGGTGTCGCGGCGGGCCGCGGCGCTCGACGACGTGACGACCGGCCTCGAGGCGAAGTTCTCGATCCCGTACCTCGCGGCCTTCGCGCTGCGGCGCGGCGTCCCCGGCCTCGCGGCCTTCGACGACGTCGACGACGAGGTCCGCGCCGATGCCCGCAAGGTCGTCGTCGAGACCGACGACGGTCTCCTGGAGTCCGAGGCGCGCATGTTCGACGCGAGCGGGCGCGAGGTCGCGCGCGTCGAGGCCGCGCTCGGCTCGCCGCAGCGGCCGCTCGACGCCCCGGCGCTCGCCGCGAAGGTGCGCGAGCTCTCGGGCGGACGCGTCGACGGTCTCCTGGACGATCCGTCGCGTCCGGCCGCCGACGTCCTCACATCGGTGTCGAGCGCGAGCGTGACGGGAACTACACAAACGTAGGTACATATCTGTACCTTCCGTCCTGTCGCGTACGACACGAGGAGAAGCGAGATGACGGACGTCACGACCCCGCCCGCCGCAACGACGGGTCGCCCCCCGGCTCCCGACCCCGCGACGGCGCCTCTGCCCCCCGGCCCCCGGGGCCGCGCCGTCGGACGCTGGCTGCTGCGCATCCGGACCCAGGAGGGGCCGCTCGAGTTCCTCGAGGAGATGGGCCGCCGCTACGGCGACGTCGCGCTCCTCGACACGCCGAAGCAGAAGGTCGTCGTCGTCCGCGGTCCGGAGGCGGTGCGCCACGTCCTCGTCGCCAACCAGGACAACTACGAGAAGTCCAACCAGTACGAGCTGCTCGAGCCGGTCCTCGGCAAGGGCCTCGTGACGAGCGAGGGCGAGCTGTGGCAGCGCCAGCGCCGGCTCGTCCAGCCGATGTTCGCGAAGCGCCACCTCGTCCCCTTCGCCGACCACATGGCCGCCGCCGCCTCTGACGCCCTCGACGAGTGGGAGGCGACATGGGCGGACGGCCGCACCGTCGAGGTGAGCGAGGAGATCCTCCACATCGGCCTCGACACCGTCGGCCGCGCCCTCGTCGGCCACGACTTCAGCGACCACGCGAGCGCGTTCGGCCAGGCGCTCGGCAGCGTCCTCCACGAGGCGGGGGCGGTCGGCCGGTCGGCGAGCGTCACCATCGGGCAGTACGCCCCGGGCATGGACATCCAGACCGCCGCGAAGGTGACGAACCCGCGCCGCTGGCGGCGCGGCATGCAGAGCGCCGGCGTCCTCACCGGCATCGGCCGCGCGATCATCGACGACCGCCTGCAGAACGGGCACGGCGACCGCGACGACCTCCTGCGCCTCCTCATGGAGACCGAGGACGAGGAGACCGGGAAGGTGATGGACCGCGAGCAGGTCCTCGACGAGCTCATGACGTTCGTCGCCGCCGGCCACGAGACGACCGCTCACGGCCTCGCGTGGATGACCTACCTCCTGTCGCAGAACCCGTGGGCGCGCGAGCGCCTCGAGGAGGAGGTCGACGAGGTCCTCGGCGGCCGTCCCCCGACGGCCGAGGACGTCGACCGGCTCCCGTGGACCACCGCCTGCTTCCAGGAGGCGATGCGCATCGTCCCGCCCGTCTGGCACGTCCAGCGCGTGCCGGTCGAAGACGACGTCATCGGCGGCTACCGCGTCTGCGCGGGCACGCTCGTCCTGGTCTCGATCTGGTCGACCCACCACGACCCGAAGGTCTGGCCGAACCCGTCCGGCTACGACCCGCGCCGCTGGATCGGCGACGCGGCGAAGGAGATCCCGCGCTTCGCGTTCCTCCCGTTCGGCGGCGGTCGTCGCATCTGCGTCGGCCAGGGCTTCGCGATGATGAACGCGACGATCCTCGCGGCGATGATCGCCCAGCGCTACCGCTTCGACTTCGTCCCGGGCTCGAAGATCGTCTTCGACCCGACGGTGACGGTCCGCCCGCTGCACGGCATCCCGATGCAGGCCCGCAAGCGCGAGGGCGCGCCGGCGGTGACGCGGGGCTGAGCGCACTGCCGCGCGGCGAGAACTCGGATCGTGTCGCCCACGGGCACGATTCGAGTTCTCGGCGCCCGGGCACTCGGGGGTCATGCGCTTCGCCCTCTTCGCCTCCGCGCTCCTCGTCGGCATCTCGCTCCTCCTCCCGTCCGCGGTCCGCGCGCAGACCGTCCTCCCGCTCGACCGCTCGACCGAGGTGCGCGAGCACGCGGGCATCGCGCTGTTCTCGCGCTGGGACGGCTCCGCCTACCGGCTCGCCGTCTACCGCGACGGGGTCCTCGCCGACCTCCCGCAGGTCCCGGCGCAGGCGACGCGCTTCGACTTCGACATCGGATCGAACTCGAAGGGCGAGCCGCAGGCGATCGTCTCGCTCTGCCGCGGCTCGTGCGACCTCTACGTCCTCGACCTCGAACCCGGCGCCGACCTGCGCCCGGTCAACAACGCGAACACGCGCGGCCACGACGAGCGGGCCCCGAGCGTGTGGCGCGGTCGCATCGCGTTCGCCCGCCGCTACGCCGACAAGGACGTGCCCTACACGAAGGAGCTCATCGCACCGCGCTCCCGGCCCTCGGACCGCCTCGCGGACCTCCCCGACGATCGCTGCATCGCGATCGACCCGCCGACGTGCCGGGCGATCGAGGACGCGCGCATCTCGTCGCTCGAGCTGTGGGGCCGCTGGGTCGGCCAGACGTGGACCTACTCGGTCGACAGCTCCCCCGGGTTCGGCCAGAACGAGGTCCGCCTCACCACGATCGACCGGACGAGGACGCGGCAGGTCCAGTTCTTCACCAGCGGCATCGGCGGCCAGGGGACGACCGCGACGTCGTTCGCGGACGGCGCGATGGCGTGGTACGTCACCTGCTTCGGCGATCCCGGCGGCTGCACGACGCGCGGCCTCGGCGGCGCATATCGCTACCGCATCTCCTCCGGCGACTACGCGCGCGCCTTCGACCGCTCGCAGCTCCTCGGCTGGGCGTGGGACGGCGAGCTGCAGTGGCGCTCCCTCTCGACCGAGTCGCTCGGAGGGTGCGAGCCGAACCCGCCGCAGCCGCCGGCCGAGCAGATCTGCCCGCTCACGATCACGACCGAGCCCGACTTCGAGCGCATCGAGGCGCCCGAGCCGCAGGAGTGATGCGCCCGCGCCGCGCGCTGCTCGTCCTCCTCGCGGCTGGTGTGACCCTCGCGACGTCGGCCATCGCCTCCGCGCAGACGATCCTCCCCCTCACGCGCTCGACGGAGGTGCGCGAGCACGCGGGCGTCGCGCTGTTCTCGCGCTGGGACGGTTCGGCCTTCCGGCTCGCCGTCCATCGCGACGGGATGCTCGCCGACCTCCCGCAGGTCCCACCGCAGGCGACGCGCTTCGACGCCGACGTCGGCTCGAACTCCAACGGCGAGCCCCAGGCGATCATGTCGCTCTGCCGCGGCTCATGCGACCTCTACGTCCTCGACCTCCGATCCGGTGCCGACCTGCGCCCGGTCGACAACGCGAACACGCGCGGCCACGACGAGCACTCGCCCACCGTCTGGCGCGGACGCGTCGCCTTCGCACGCCGCTACGACGAGAAGGACGTGCCGTACACGAAGGAGCTCATCGCACCGCGCTCCCGGCCCTCGGACCGCCTCGCGGACCTCCCCGACGAGCGCTGCGTCGCGCTCGAGGCCGATCCGTGCCGGCCCATCGAGCGGCCGACCGTCGGTGACCTCGAGCTCTGGGGCCGCTGGGTCGGCCAGACATGGACCTACCGGGTCGACAACTCCGCCGGGTTCGGCCAGAACGAGGTCCGCCTCACGACCGTCGACCGGACGCGCACGCGGCAGCTCCAGCACTTCACGAGCGGCCTCGGCGGCCAGGGCGCCCTCGCGCCGTCTTTCGCCGACGGCGGCGTCGCCTGGTACATCACGTGCTTCGGCGACCCCGGCGGATGCACGACGCGCGGCGTCGGCGGCGCCTACCGGCACCAGATCCGCACCGGCGCCTACGGACGCGCCGCCGGCTCGAGCCAGCTCGCCGGCTGGGCCTGGAACGGGCGGCGCCAGTGGCGCTCGCTCGCGACGGAGACGCTCGGCGGCTGCGAGCCGGAGCTTCCGCCCGACGAGGCACCAGCGGACGCCGAGTGCCCACTCGTCATCACGACCGAGCCCGACTTCGAGCGCATCGAGGCGCCCGAGCCGCAGCGCTGACGCGCCGCGGCCCGGGCGCACGCTGCCCCGGGCGACTCAGCGTCGCTTCGGCTCCGTCCAGCCGCCCGGGCGCGGTCGCGGCCCGCCGGGGACCCGCCTCTCGCGGCGCTCCAGCCCGTCGCCGGCGAGCGCGGCGGCGCGAGCACGCGCACGACGGGCGCGGTCACGGCGGAGCAGGTCACCGACACGGTCGATCTGACTCTTCTCGGTGGTGCGCATGGGGCTCTCTCTCCTGGGGCACGACGGCGGCTGCGTCCGATGCGCAGCGTCGCGGACCCCTTCCCCTGCCGAGCGTCCAAGGAGCTTGTCGCGACGACAGCGCGCGACGGACCTCGACCACCGACCGTACGCTCACAGCAAGGTCGAATCGTCAGGGTACCCACCCTGGGTTTAGCACCGACCGGCACGCCCGCCCTCACTCGGTCACGAGCGCCTTCGGCAGCTCGCCGCGACTCCTCACGCCGAGCTTCCGGTAGGCGCTGCGCAGGTGGGTCTCGACGGTCTTCGTCGTGAGGAAGAGGTCCTCGGCGATCTCGCGGTTCGTCCGCCCGGCGGCGGCGAGCGCGCACAGCTCGCGCTCGCGCGGCGTGAGGCCGGCGGGGCCGGTCGACCGCGCCCGCCGGGGGCGCCCCGCCGCGGCGCGCAGCTCCTGCTCCGCCCGGCGTGCGAGCGCATCCGCTCCGAGGCGATGCGCGATGTCGAGCGCCTCGCGCAGGGTGTCGCGCGCGGCAGGGAGCCGGTGGCGGCGGCGCTCGTCGCCGCCGAGCTCGCAGAGGACGCGCGCGCGCTCGAGGTGCGCGTCCGAGCCCGCGAGGACGTCGAGCGCCGCCCGGAGG